>JAIWAR010000001.1:0-87042 GCA_048634245.1 Methanosarcinales archaeon
AAGTGGCGGGAATATACTAAGGAAGATATCAAAAAACTAAAGAAGATTTTGGGGAGAAGATGAAGAAAGCAATTTTTACTCTTTTAGTGCTACTTACTTTTTCTTTAAGTGCTAATTCGGATACTTCTAAAGTTCAGATTTCTGAACCTTTGGAAGAGGCTGGCTCAGAACAGGCCGAATCTGAGCAGGGCGGGGTCAAAACTTTAAAAATTAGCCCTAAAAGTTCTTTGTCTCAAGGTTTAGCCGAGGAAGTATCTCTGGATTTGCGGGGAATAGATATAGTGGAAGTTATTAAGTTTTTATCTATGAAAGGCAATTTTAATATAGTAACTACCAGCGATGTTCAGGGAAAGGTGACTTTGTTCTTAAAGAATGTAGCCATTAGTGACGTTTTGGATATAATCTTACTTATCAATAATTTAGCTTGCGAAAAAAAGGACAATATAATTACGATAATGACTGAGTCTGAATATGAAGCTATCTATGGTGAACCTTATAAAGATAACAGGATATTAAAAGTGATAAATCTTAAATATGCTAATGTTTCAAATTTATTGACTGTTCTCTCCAACATAAAAAGTGACATAGGTAAGATTATTTCTGATTCGACAAGTGGTACGCTTCTGTTGATAGACGTTCCTGTAAAAATAAAAGAAATGGAAGAATTAGCTAAAAAGCTGGATTTACCTACCATTAATCGTATTCTTCCGGTAGTTACCGAGGTGTTTGAACTCTCCTATGCTAAAGCTGTTGATTTGAAGCCCAAGATAAGTCCACTTTTGAGTGAAGGAGTGGGTAGTATTAGGATGGACGAGAGGACGAATACGATTATAGTGACTGATTTGGCGCATAGTTTGGAGGAAATCAAGAAAACTGTAAGGGCTTTTGACGCCAAAGATCGCCAGGTTTTGATTGAAGCTAAAATTGTAGACGTAGTTTTAAGTGATGATTATTATGCGGGAATAGATTGGTCTGCATTTTTGTCTCGGTCTAAGGATTTTCTCTTCGACGGTACTTTTCCTTTTGGCTCAACCGGCGCTTCCTCGTTGGCTGTTAGTATTGGCGAGTTAGCTACTGATGATTTTGAGGTTGCTTTAACCCTTATAAAGAGTGTTGGAGATGCAAGAATAGTTGCAGCTCCACATATCACCGTTTGTAGCGGAGAAGAGGCAACTTTTATGGTTGGGACTCGCGAGGCTTATGTGACTTCATCGATAACTACCGGCGAAGTCGTATCTACTACTTCTGAAAGCGTAGAATTTATAGATATAGGCACAACTCTTTATGTTACTCCGGTGATTAATAAAGATGGATTTGTAAAGATGCATATAAAACCGGAAGTAAGCTCGGTAAAGGAATGGCTGGAAACTACCGAAGGAAATAAAATTCCTATTGTTGACACTTCTAACGTTGAAACCGAAGTTTTGATCAAAGATGGAAAAACCGTTATTATTGCCGGTTTAATAAGAGAAGCTACAACTAAAGTTAAGCGCAAAATACCTTTTTTAGGTGACCTCCCTCTGATTGGGTTTCTATTTAGAAACATATCGGATGAAAAAGAAAAAAGGGAATTGATTATTTTTCTAACTCCGCACATTATTTCCGGTGAAGAAAGCCTGGTTCGAACCGATATAGTGGGGAAAAAGAGAAAGCCCTTAAAGTCTTTGGTTCCGCCAGATTCTAAACAGAGAAGATTAAAGAAAAAATGAAGTTTATATCCAAAAATAACCTATTGTCAATCCTTGCACCTTTGGGGTGCAAGGATTGGGTTTTGGCGGGTTTGGTGGGTTTGGTTTTGGGGGTTCAGGGGGCGGTTTTTGCGGATGAGCCTTCGGGGCCGAAAAAGCAGACTGTTGTTGAGATTGAAATTGAAAAGAGAATATCCACTCTTGATAAAGCAATAAAAAAGGAAGAGCTTAAAGAACAAGAGATAGTTGAAGCGGAGACGAAAAAAAAAGTAGAATTAATTAGAAAAGCCGCCGATAGGGAGTTGGCTCAGAAAAAAAAGGTTAATGCTTTTAAGGCTTTGGAAGAGAAAAAGCTTGAGTCTAAAGAGCTTCTTAAAAAAATTAGCGCTGAAGAGCTAAATTTGATTAAGATTGAAGTTGAAGGAGAAACCAGCCAAAAGGAAGTGCTTAAAATCGTGGAGGCGATAGAAGAAGAAGAATTACAAAAATCCGAAATCGCAAAAAGACAAAGAATTCAGAAAATAGAGCTGCTTAATGCCGGCGCTGTGATAGAGAATGTAGAGGTTAGGATACTTAGCCTTAATGATACTATTAGGGGGTTAGAGGGTGAGAGTTTCAATCAGCAAAAGCAAGCTTTGGCAAAAAAAGAGGAAAGTGAAATTTATTTTTCTGAGATCTCTGTTCAAGAAGAAAAATTAAAAAAGAAAATAGCCGGCTTTAAAAAAGATTTAGCTGAGGAAGAATTTAAGAATAAGAAAATTTTGGTGAAAGAAGAAGTTCAGAGGCCTCAGCTTGAGATTTTGTTTGGTAAAAGGGCGGGTATTCAGAAGAGAATAGCAGAGTTTAAGAAGGGGTTAGAGGAAGAAACTGCTTTAAAGCTGCAGAGACTTCAGCAAAGAGAAATTCTTCAGAAAAAATTGGAAGCTATTGGGGTTGAGCAGAGTAATTTAGAGATAGAAATTCAGGCCAAGAAGGATAAAATTTTCGATTTAGAGGAGAATTTATCCCGGATAAAGAAGAGAGTTTCAGGAAAAAAGGCCGTTTTAAACCAAGAGCTATCCCGGCTCACCGCCGGAAAACAAGAGGCTCAAAAGAAAGTTTTTGCGCTCACCGCTTTATTAAAAAAAGAAAAACTTCTCCGTACTAAAGCTCTAGCCGAAGAAGAGCTGCAGGCAAAAAGAACATCGGAAACTGAAGATGCCTTAAACCTAAAGCTCTCTACTCTGTTACTGGAGAAAGCATCCCGGGAAAAGATAATAGCCAGGCTTAAAAGTTCTCTTGAAAAAACTCAAAACAGCCAAACAAAACTTATCTCTTCCAAAGAAGCCGGGTATAACGCTTTATCCATCTCCGCCAGAGAGCTAAAATTCCTTGAACAAAGAATAGAAGAAACCAAAAATATTCTAACCCGGCAACAAACAGACAAACAAAGCCTTTTGCAAGAGCAAACCGTTTTAAACCAAGAACTATCCCGGCTCACCGCCGAAAAACAAGAGGCTCAAAAGAAAGTTTTCGCGCTCACCGCTTCATTAAAAAAAGAAAAACTTCTCCATACCAAAGCTATAGCTGAAGAAGAAATCCACCGTAATCAGCTTCAAAAATTTGTCCTGGCTCAAGAAGCCGCAGAGCAGGAGATACCCAAGATTAGCGAGGTTTTAGCCCGGGAAAAAAACAATGAAAAGATGGCTATAGAAGAGGAGAGGAAAACCAAGACAGATTTAAAGGCGCTTAATATCCAGCTTGAGATTATAAGAAAAAGAAAGAGCGGTTTAGAAAAAAAGAAATTGAAACTACAGATGGCGGTGCTTGAAGATGAAAAGAAAGAAGCTGTAAAGAGGCTCAATGAAGCTGAAATGATAATAGCTAAGGCTGATCAACAAATAGACATGCTTTCTGCAAAGCAGGAGGTAAAACTTTCCCAGCTTAAAAAAAAGAGGATAGCAGAGAGAAAGGCCAGAGCCGAAGAGGACGGGGGGTTGCAGAGTTTGGCTTACCATTATAATTTAGCCTTGGGTTATGATAGAGTTAACAGGTTTAGCGAAGCGGTAAGAGAATATAAAAAAGCTTTAGAGATTGACCTTAATGACGCTGATACTCACTATAATTTAGCTATTATTTACGACGATTGCCTCAAAGACAGGGAAAAAGCTATTAAACATTATCAGCGATACCTTGAGCTTCGTCCCGGAGCTGAGGATGTTGAGAAGGTGAATAACTGGATTATTTGGGCCAAGCAGAGCCTGGAGTTTGGACGATAAATGAGGAGGTTTTATTATGAGTAAAGGTAAGCAGCTGGCAATAATCTTGACTGGGATAATACTTTGTTTTGGGGGTGAAGGTAAGGCTCAGGCCAGGGATGAAATTATTTTAAAAACTATGATAGTTAACCCTTCAACGACAAAAACCCAGAAGGCAATGCTTAAAAGCTATTTACCTAAAGAAATAGAGCCTGAGGATGTTATTGATATGGAAGATTTACAGATAAATTATGACATCTCCCAGGAGCTTTACTATGTTTATAAAGAGGTTAATCTTAAACCTGGAGAGAAAATCGTTCGGTCCATAACTTTGAAAGATGTTTGGACGATAGAGAATGAAGAGATAGACTTTTTTATCAATAAAGGTAAAAGGTTTGTTGCGAAACTTGAAAATACGAGTTACCGTAAAGCTGCGAATAAACTTCAAGAGCTTATCGAAACTAAATGCCAGTTTATTTTAGACCAACAGGCTCAGATGCAGGATGCTTTTCCTCAGGTTTATATTGCTGGTTACAGGCAAAATAGGATAATAATTGATGAGATTAAAAATAGTTTGGCTAAATTGGCTGAGATGACATCTGAGGCCGGAGTAGCTGATGTTGACGGTCGACAGACAAAAGCTTTTGCCAGTGTAACTTGGTGGGTAATATTGTCAGTTATTATTTTTTTAGGCGCAATTTCACTTATATTCTTTTTTGTTTGGCAGCATCAAGCTAAAATTTCTAAGACTGAATCAGAGGAATAAAGAGGAAGGAGAAAAATGGGAAACGAATATAATATCTTAGTAATTGAAAACGATGAAAAAACCTTTAAGGTTCTAGTAGATATTTTTGAAAAGAGCAGTTATAAGCTTTGGCAGGCAACCACCGGCAAAGAAGCACTTAAATTAGCCAAACAAGTTTATTTTATCGCTATTCTTGCTGAAGTGTATATTCCGGATATGAATGGGGTTGATCTGGCTAGAAGGCTTAAAAAGATGGTTGGAAAGGTTAATATAAGTGTCTTTACCGTTTACTCGTTTATCGATTCAGCTATAAAAGCGCTTAACGCTGGCGCATATACATATTTTTTAAAACCTTTAAATGCAGAAGAAGTAAGATTAATTGTCAAAAGAATGATAGAAAATACTTGCCTGGCGATACAAGCAGGGAGAGGGCAGTATTATCAGAATAAGTCTTTTATAGATGGTTTGTCCGGAGTTTATAACCATCGTTATTTTCATGAAATGCTGACTCAGCAAATTAGCCGCATGAGGCGTTTTCCTCAGGCTACCTCTCTTTTTATGATAGACATAGATTATTTTAAAAAATATAATGATACTTATGGACACCCGGGAGGAGATAAGGTGCTTCGCGATACTGCCCAGTTGCTTGTTAGTGTCACAAGAGAAAACGATATGGTTTTTAGATACGGAGGAGAGGAATTTTCTATAATTATGCCTAGAACAACACGGAATGATGCCTGGAAAGTAGGTATGAGGATGTTGGAAGCAGTAAGAATCCAATTACCTATAACTATTAGTATTGGGTTGGCTGCTATTCCGGATAATGCTCAAGAAAAAGGTGATTTAATTGCCAAAGCTGATAAGGCTCTTTATCAGGCCAAGGCTTCAGGACGGGATAAGATTTGTGTTTATGATGAAAAGGCGGGTAAGTAATTTAGTTTGTTGGGTTTATCGAGTCTGGTAGGTTTATTGAGTTTGGTGGGTTTATGAAAAGTTTAACCATTATTTTAATAATGTTGATTTCGACACTAGGCCCTTCAGGGGTTATCGCAGCGGTGGGTTATTCCAGCGTTAGGGCTTTAGGAAGGAATCCTTCAGCTGCTCCAAAGATATTGCTTTCGATGATTCTTGCTTTTGTTTTTGCCGAAGCGATTGCAATAATCGGGCTTTTGGTTGTATATAATTTGTTTGGCTGAAGGGAAAAAGAAGATAGCTTTTTAAAGGAGGGGTTAGCATGGTGATATGGCAGTTAATTTTGATACAAGCAGTAACATTTGTTTTTATTGTTTTGTTTCTAAGATGGCTGCTTCGTAGCCACATTGGCAGTGCTTTAAAAAGACTGCAAAGGCTTACTCAGGAAAATTTGGAAAAAAGAAAGGTGTTAAAAGAAGAATTAGAAATGGCTAAAAGAGAAATTGCAGCAGAGATTGAAAGAGGCCGGCATGAGGCTGAAGGCATAAAAGAGCAAGCCAGGGGAGATGCAGAAAAAAATCGAGGAGATATATTAGCTAAGGCGAAAAAGGAGGCAAAAAAGCTTATTAGCGAAGCAGTAAGAGATGCTCAGAGAAAAAAATCCGAGCTTACCTTAGAAATGCAAGGGAAAGCAGTATATTTGGCTATGGATATGATAAAGTATATTTTTACTGAACAGGGAAGGGAGAATTTACATATTCAGCTTATCGAGGAATTAATTTGTGAGATAGAAAAGCTTGAAAAAGAAAAGATAAAAACTGAGGGGGATCAGGCAGAGGCTATTTGTGCCTTTGTGTTGCCTGATAAACAGAAAAAGAGGCTAAAAGAAGTTTTAACTTCTAAATTGAATAAAAATATTACATTGGCTGAAAAGGTGGATAAAGAGATAATTGCCGGTTTGATTATTAAGCTAAAAGGCTTTGTAATTGATGGATCTATTAAAAATAAGTTAAAACGAGTGTTATTGATACTAAAAGAGGAGACTGAGGCAGCTTAACCGCCTAGTGCTAAATAAGATGAAAATAAAAATACCTTCACTAGAGATAAAAGATACCGGTACAATTTGCCGGATTAAAAAGGGAATAGTTCAAATAAAAGGTCTTTTTTCTTGTATAGATGGGCAGTCAATCGAGATTGGCGCAGGGTTGTATGGGATAATAATAGGGTTTGATAAAAAAGGCGCTTTAGCTTTGGTTTTGGGAGATGAAACTAAAGTAAGTATAGGAGATATTGTTTATGGCGAAGAAAACAGGTTTAGTGTTCCGGTAGGTGACAATTTTATCGGCCGTATAGTTAATTCTTTTAGCCAGCCAGCTGACGAAAAAGGAAAAATTCAGGAAAATGATTTTTACCCCATTTTTAGAGATGCACCGGGTATAACGGATAGAGTGCCTATAGATGAACCTTTGATTACCGGGGTTAAGATAATAGACACGCTTATTCCTTTAGGTAAAGGGCAGCGAGAGCTCATAATTGGCAATAGAGTTACCGGTAAAACAGCTTTGGCTGTTGATACTATTTTAAACCAGAGAGATAAAGATGTAATCTGCATATTTTGCTGGATAGGCGGCAGTTTTTCTGCGTTTGTGAAGCTTGTTCAGGAATTAGAGAGAGGGGGAGCGATGGATTATTCCATTATCGTCAGAGCTTTGGCATCTGATTCTCCTGCAGAACAATACATTGTTCCTTATACCGCGGCAGCTTTAGGGGAGTATTTTATGAAGAGAGGTAAGGATGTGTTGGTAGTTTATGATAACTTAACTAGGCATGCCTGGGTTTACCGGCAGCTTTCTCTGCTTTTAGAAAGGCCCCCGGGTAGAGAGGCTTATCCGGGAGACATTTTTTTTATTCACTCTCAGCTATTAGAAAGAGCCGGAAAATTAAATGTGGAAAATGGCGGTGGGTCTATGAGTTTTTTACCTATTGCAGAAATACAGGAAGGAGATATTACCGGAATCATTCCTTCTAATCTTATTTCGATGACTGATGGGCAAATTTATTTAGATGCCGGCCTTTTTAATGAAGGGTTTAGGCCGGCTGTTGATTTAGGGCTTTCTGTTTCTAGGGTTGGAAGCAAAGTCCAGTGTGAGGCAATTAAGGAGGTATCCGATAAATTAAAGGGGGAATATGCCCAGTATAAGGAGCTGATTAGTCTTACCAGGGTGAAAACCAAGCTTGCGCCGGAAGTAGAGGCGAGGCTAAACAGAGGGAAAGCTCTAAGAAGCCTTTTTATTCAGGATAAAGCCAGGCCTTTATCGTTAATTGAAGAGATTGTTATTTTTTATGCTTTTAATAAAGGTATGCCTGAAATTTTCCAAGACCAAAAAAGGGAAAAATTCCAGAAAGAAATATTTAAATATTTGCAAAAAACACAGCCGCAGCTGGTCGAGAAGCTTGCGTTTGAAAAAGCGCTGACTGAAGATATAAAAAAAAGATTAGATGAAGCATTTCGTGAATTCTTTATGGTATAGGAAGGTATATAGCATATACCACTGCGAAAATTGCACATTAAGGTTATTGCCGAAGGCGAAGTATCCGAAGGGTGCAATTTTCTTGAAACGTGATGCACGATTTAACACTAAATAAAGATGCAATTAAATAAATTGCGTAAAGAGGCGGCTTTTAATAAAGAAATAGGCGGAATAATTAATGTACTTAAAGGAGTAGCTTCTGCTGAGTTTTACCGTTTGCAAAAAACAAGAAAAAAATTGGATGAATTTATGGGTTATTTGCAGAATTTTTTTCGATTGCTTGATGTTACCGGATGGTCGCATGTGTTTTTAGAAGAATCTTCATTGCCCCCGGTTTTACTTCTTGTAACTTCGGATATGGGGTTTTTAGGCAAATTGAATATTTCGGTAGTTGCGGCCGCTTTGAAACAACGTCATGGAAGTTCTTTAGGCGAGGTTGTTTCTTCAGGAGCAAAAGAGACGTTTATTGTAGTGGGCAAGCAAGGCGCTAGGTATATAGAAGAAATCGGTGCGAAGTTTGTTTCTTTTCCCGGCATTAGCGATGAAGTAAGTTATGAAGAGTCAGAAAAATTAGCAGATTTTATTTTTCAAGGTTTTTTAAATAAAAAATTTGGAAAGACATTTATCGTTTACCCTCATTTCAGTTCTTTTACCTCTTGGAATATTCAGACCTATCAATTGTTTCCCTGCCGGTTTTTGTTCGGCGAGAATCTAAAACCGGAGAGCCAGGAAGAAGAGAAAGTTATTATTGAACCGGCAAGAAGTAAAGTATTGGAATACTTGATCAAAGTCTGGATGAACTATATATTGTATGGTGTTTTTTGGGAAAGTAAACTTTCAGAATGGTCGGCACGAATTATACATTTGGAGGGCAGCCATTATGAAATTAAACAGTTAGACAAAAAGATACGCTGCCAGTATTTTCGCCTGTTGCACGAAAAAAGTGATAAGAATATTAGAGAGATTTTTTCAAGTAGATTAGCTAGTAAAGGGATGGAGTAGGGCGGTAGAATAAGATGAGTATAGGTAGAGTTATTTCAGTTCAAGGGCCGATTGTAGGGGTGGAATTTAGCCCCGGAGTTCCTTTACCGGCTATTTATGATGTTATAGAAACAAAAACTTATGATGACCAGAGGGTAGTATTGGAAGTAATTGAATATTTAGGAAAAAGAGTTTCTGATACCGGCAATAGCGCAAAGTGTATTTCTATGACATCCATCATTGGCTTGAAGAAAAATGCCGAAGTTTTTACTACCGGTTCCGGAATCGAGATTCCGGTGGGGAGAAAGGTTTGTTCTAGGATGATAAATGTTTTAGGCGAACCGATAGATAAAAAGGGTCCGATAGAAACTGAGATAAAGAGGTTGATACGCAGAAAGGGAAGTTTTAGCACGAGCGTAGATAGAAGCAAAAGAATTAAATTTGAAGTGATGGAAACCGGGATTAAGGTTATTGACCTTCTATTTCCCTTGGTGCGAGGAACCAGGACGGGTATTTTAGGGGGAGCAGCTTTAGGGAAAAGTGTGCTGATTTTGGAACTTATGCATAATATGGTTAAAAAACAAAAGGGTTTCTGTATATTTACCGGAGCCGGGGAAAGAATTAGAGAAGGAAATGAGTTGTATAATGAGATGTCTGAACAAGGAATATTGGATAGGTCAATTTTGGTGTTTGGCCAGATGAATGAGTCTCCCGGGGCAAGGTTTGGAGTGGTACATACCGGTATAACTTTAGCCGAATATTTTCAGGAAGAAAATGAAGATGTTTTGTTTTTTGTTGATAGCGTATTTAGATTTGTTCAGGCTGGAAGTGAGCTTGCTACTCTTTTGGGGAGAATCCCTTCTGAAACGGGATATCAATCTACCTTGATTTCAGAGATGAGTGATTTTCAGGAGAGAATTCGGTCAGGGAATCGGGCGGCAATTACTGCGATTGAGGCGGTTTATGTTCCTAGTGATGACTTAACTGATCCGGCGGTAGTCTGCATCTTTAGTTACTTAGATTCTTTGCTTGTTCTTTCTCGGCAATATGTACAATTAGGTCTTTATCCGGCTATAGATCCTTTACTATCCTCTTGTTCTTATCTTGATCCTTTGATTGTAGGAAGAAGGCATTTTAGGATTGCTCAGGAAGTTTTAAGGATTCTTAATAAATACGAAGAACTTAGGCGTATTGTTTCTATTATAGGGATAGAGGAGTTATCTAGGGAAGACAGAATTGTCTTTGAGCGGGCATTGAGGCTGCGTAATTTTCTCACCCAGCCCTTTTTTACCGCAGAGCTTTATACCGGTCGAAAAGGTGAATATGTTTCTTTAGAAAAGACTTTGGGTAGTTGTGAAAAAATAATCGCCGGCGAGTTAGATAAAAAACTGCCTGAAGAACTTTACATGATTGGATCTTTATAATCAGGATTAATTGCGGAGGTAAAAAATGATGATGAGATTGGGAGAGATGCTGATTAATAAAAAGCTGATTACGGCTCAACAGCTGAAGAGTGCCCTTAAGGAACAGCAAGAGAGTGGAGAATTAATTGGCAGAATCTTGGTTAGTAGAGGATATTTAAAAGAAGAAGAGCTTTTGATGAGCCTTTCTGAGCAGCTTAATATCCCTTTTATTAGGTTGGGGGATATTGTTATTGATCCGCAGGTTATAAAAAAAGTACCGGCTAAATTTGTTTGGCATTATAAAATGATCCCTATAGAGTATACCGAGGGAAAGCTCACTGTTGCTACTTCTGAACCGTTACGATCGCTAGATGATGTGAAAATGTTTTTGGACTATGAGCTTATACCGGTTTTGGCGATGGAAGGTGAAATAGTAAAAGCGATTGAAAAATATTACGGTGTTGGCGCGGCGACAATCGAAGAAATAATTGCTAAAAGCCCTCAAAAAACAGCTGAAGTTAGTTCAGCCAGGAAAGTGGAAGACATAGAGAAGTTAGCTGAAAATGCCTCGGTAGTTAAATTAGTAAATCAGATAATGTTAGAAGCTCATCAAAGAAGAGCAACGGATATTCATATTGAGCCTTTTAGGGGGAAAATGGGATTAAGGTATCGTATTGACGGAGTGCTGTATGAGGCAAACGTGCCTAAAGATATGGTGTACCTTTTTTCATCAATTATTTCCCGGATAAAGATAATGTCCAGACTGAATATTGTAGAACGGCGCCTGCCCCAAGATGGGCGTGCGGTAGTAAAAATAGGACAGGAAGAATTAGATTTAAGAATCTCTATTATACCTACTCGTTACGGAGAAGGAGCGGTGATAAGAATTCTTCCGGCTAAGATGTTGTTTAGTTTAAAAAAATTAGGTTTGGAGCCGGAAGAATTAAAAGTATTGGAGAGTTTAATAAAAAAACCGCATGGCGTGATTTTTGTTACCGGGCCTACAGGAAGCGGTAAGACTACCACATTGTATGCTTGTTTGAATAAGATAAAGAGCAGCGAAAATAAGATTATTACCATAGAAGATCCAATAGAATATGAACTTGAAGGCATTAGTCAAATTCAAGTTATGCCGGAAATAGGATTAAGTTTTGCTCAGGGCCTAAGAAGTGTGTTGAGGCATGACCCTGATATAATGATGGTTGGTGAAGTAAGAGACTTTGAAACAGCGGAATTAGCGGTTAGAATAGCCTTGACCGGGCATTTAATTTTTTCCACTATCCATACAAATGATGCTGCCGGCGGGGTAACCCGGCTGTTAGATATAGGTGTGGAACCGTTTTTGGTAGCTTCTTCGGTGAGAGCTTTTATTGCTCAGAGGCTGGTGCGTGTGATTTGTTCTCGGTGCAAAGAAAAAGATATTGATGCAAATGATGAAATTAAGAGGCAAATAGTAGAGGAGGTATCTCAATTTCGCCGGCTTTGCCAGAATAGTTTATTGGCTCAAAGCAATTTTTTAAATCTTAAAAAGTCTAATATTCAATTTTATAGAGCTAAGGGGTGTAAAGCTTGTAATTTCACAGGTTATAAGGATAGAGTAGCTATTTATGAAATATTAACCATAGATAAAAAAATAAGAGAATTGATTCTGACAAAGGCTTCCACGAGTGAAATAAGGGAGGAAGCAATAAGGCAGGGAATGCAGACGCTTCGGTTATCCGGCTGGAAAAAGGTTATTCAGGGCGTAACTACACCGGGTGAGGTGATGAGAGTTACGCAGATAGAGGAATAGAGTAGTCCATAGTCCTAGTCCATAGTCCATAGTCCATGGTCCATGGACTATGGTCGATAGAAAGAGAAGAAGAGCGGCTTTTAGTAAAAAATAAGAAATCTCAAATTAATTATTAACTATGGACTATGGACTGATGACTATGGACTATTATGTTTAGCGTGTCGATACTAGATATAGAAAAGGCTAATCTTATATTCAAAGGATTGGCTCATCGTGTTATTTTGCCTGGCAGGGAGGGGGAATTTTCGGTCTTAGATTTTCACCAGCCGATTCTTTCCTGCCTAAAGCAGGGCCTAATTACAGTGGATACAGAAAAGCCTATATGTATTAAGATTAAAGAGGGAATTGCCGGAACCAACGGCAATGAATTAATCGTATTGGCAAAAAAGCCAAAAAGAAATAATGCCGAAATTTAATTACGAAGCAAAAAAAGGGCCAAAAGAGCTTGTTAAAGGGACAATTGAAGCTCAAAGCCAAAGTATGGCGGTAACTAAGTTAAGCCGAATGGGATATGCGCCGATTCGGGTCGTTGAGAGTGAAGCGAAAAGTTTTAATCGGGCACCGCATGCGGCTAAACGAACCGGATTCCGGGGATTGTTTGCTAAGGTTGGCGGCAGAGAGGTAACAATATTTACAGAGCAATTAGCCAGCTTACTTAAAGCCAAGGTGCCGCTCCTGGAGGCTATGAGTGTTCTTTGCGGGCAGACTGAGAATGTAAATTTGAAGGAAATAATATCATATTCTGTCAGTGAAATAAGAGATGGTAAGACATTATCGCAATCTCTAAGTAAGTACCCCAAAGTTTTTCCTATTCTATATATCAATATGCTTGAATCAGGGGAAAAGGGGGGGGTATTAGATGAGACTTTACTGCGGCTGTCTGATTTTAGAAATAAGCAAGAAGAAACTAAAGCCAAAGTGGCCGCTGCTTTAGTTTACCCGATTTTTATAATTATGGTTGGGATAGCGAGCGTGTTTGTTCTGCTTACTTTTGTCATTCCGCGAATGTCTTCTTTGTTCAGCGAAACAGGCCAAGCTTTGCCCTTGCCTACAAGAATATTACTTTCAATAAGCGCTGTGCTTAAAAATTATTGGTACTGGGGGTTGATAGCGGCATCAGCCGTATTTTTTAGTTTTAAAAAGCGTGGAATAGGAAATAAGGAAAAAGTGGCTTGGGATAATTTTAAATTAAAGTTACCGGTTGTAGGTGATTTTGTAAAGAAATCAGTGATGAGTGAATTTAGCCGCACCTTAGCTCTTTTACTCACCAGCGGTATTCCTTTGTTCCAAGCTCTTCATATGACTATACCGACATTGGATAATGAAATAATTAAGTCGGAATTGGATTTGGTGTATAAAGGTATTGTTGACGGAGCATCGTTTGAGCAAAGTATGAAGAAGTCTTCCTGGTTTCCAAATTTTATGGTTAATATGCTTGCAGTGGGAGAGAAAGGGGGGAATTTAAAAGAAGTATTACTGGATGTAGCTGCCTTTTATGAGCGTGAGACGAACCGGGTTACCAAGACAATTACCTCTTTAATAGAACCGGCAATAATTTTAGTGATGGGGCTTGTGATTGGGTTTATTGTTATGGCGATGCTTTTGCCGATTTTTCAGATAAATTTAGGAATGTAAATTAGTCCATAGTCCATAGTCCATGGACGGGGGTTAAAAAAAGGGGGAGAGATGAGAAAAAAACAAAAGAAGTTATCGATTATCGACTATCGACTATCGACTAAACAGGGGTTTACCTTGATTGAGCTGGTATTGGTAGTAATTATCATCGGAGCTTTGGCTGCGATGATAATGCCCAGGCTTGCCGGCCGTTCAGAACAGGCGAAGGTTGCCGTCGCTAAAACGGATATCAGCGCGAATATGGCTACGGCATTAGACCTTTATGAATTGGATAATGGCCGGTATCCGGGGAATCTTCAAATGCTTTTAACCGATCCCGGCGGATTAAGCAATTGGAATGGGCCTTATATTAAAAGAAAATCTATTGATCCTTGGGGACGTGAGTATCAATATAGATATCCTTCGTCTAAAGGCAGGGATTATGATTTGTATTCGTTAGGCCCGGACGGGGTAGAAAGCGGTGATGATATTACCAATTGGAAAGATTAGTTTCGTCGCGCGCAAACGCAATACGAAAAACGGGGCTACTTTACTTGAAGTTATGATCAGTATTGTTGTTTTATCAATGGGTTTGGTTTTAATCTTACAAGGATTTCTTTATTGTCTTAATTGTCTGCGAATTTCAGAAGACAATTTAAAGGCTAGCCTGGCGGCCGGAAATAAAATGGCTCAGGCACGAATACAGGCAAAAGAGGATTGGGATACTTTTGAGAGAGGATTAAACGAACGGTTTAAGTTTGAGGGTTTAAAATGTATCTGGGATATAGAGGTAGAGCAAGTTATCTGGGATTCAGAAGAGATACCTCAAAGCTATGAATACTTAAATGAGGTTAAAACTTCCTTGTCCTGGGAAGAGGGGAGAAGAAAAGGCGCGATTTTTCTTACTACGTATATGAGGAGTCCCATTGAAGTTAATCCATAGTTTAGAGTGTAGAGCCCGTCGAGAAAGAAAACTGTCGATTAAACGAAGTTTTACACTAATAGAACTTCTTATAAGTATAACGATTTTTGCTTTAGCCGGTACGGCTGTTTATTCGGTTTTTGCCAGCGGCATGATTGCCTGGCGTAGAGGGAATAAAGATAAGACTTATGTGCGGAAGGTAAGGATTGCGGCCGAGTCAATGGAGAGAGACCTAAAAAATACTTTTGATTTTTCTGAGATTGCATTTGAGGGTAGAGAGGATTCGGTGCGGTTCACCGCTTTAATATCTAATGAATTTGATTCGGAGGGCGATGAGAGTGAAATATATTATGAGGTAGGCAGAATGGCATACTTTTACGACAAAGAGAAAGGGGCCTTATGCAAGGAAGAAAAAAATTTTCCTGATATTAGCCGGAAGAAAGAAGATAGTAGCATTGATTGGGGAGGGGAAGAAGATGGAAAGGTAAAAATTTTATTTGATAATCTTCGTGAATTAGAATTTAGCTATTGCTATCTTGATAATGTAACTGGTAGCTATAAATGGAAAGATGATTGGAAAAAAGAAGAGCAAGACAGTATTCCTATAGCGGTGAAAATCCTGATGGTTTTTAAAAAAGAAATGAATCAAGGAGATTTTGAAAAGTTAGTATTTATTCCAATCGGTACCGGCGAGCAAAAAATAGAGATAGGCAGCGCAGTAAGGCAGGCAGAAACTAAATAAAATCGCCGTGCGTTAAAAATCTTTTCACGCAATATGCAATACGATATACGCAATACGGAAAAATGAAGTATAGAAAGGCAAGTATATTAATTCTTACACTTTGGGTATTAAGTTTTTTAGCTGTGTTTGCCGTTGGCCTTAGCCGTAGTGTTTCGGCTCAGCTGCGTTTGGCGGCCCATTTTCAGAATAGGTTGAAGATGTATTACTTGGCAAATGCCGGCATAGAAAGGGCAATTGTTGAATTAAGAGCGGATGAGGACCTTGGGTGTGATAATCTAAGTGAAAAATGGGCAAATAGCGAGGAATTTGAAGAGATACCTCTTGGTGACGGGTATTTAGTGTTATCCATAGAGGATGAAGCCGGTAAGATAAATATAAATAAGGTGTCGTTGTCGGTACTCAAACGCGTATTAGAAAGTACCGGTGGAATAGAGCCGGATGCAGCGGCCGATATTGCTAATGCTATTGTTGACTGGAGGGATGCGGATATTATTATTTCAACGGGGGGCGCAGAGAATGATTATTATGAACATCTCCAGGCGCCTTATCCATGCAAGAATGGTGCGTTCCAAATTCCTGAGGAGGTATTATTAGTTAAAGGAATGACTCCTCAGATTTATTCGAAAATTGCGGGCGTAATTACAGTTTATGGCGGCGGGAAAGTTAATGTCAATACTGTTGATGCGGGCGTATTAGGGGCTTTGGGTTTAAGCGGTGAACTTGCTAATCGAATAGTTGAATTCCGCCGGGGTGATGATAAAATTGAAGGAACCGATGATGATAATGTTTTTAAGACGCCGGCTGAGATAAGAAATGTAGGCCCTTTGTTTACAGAAGAGGCTATAGAGATAAATCGCCTTACTTCCGGCAATGTACTTACTGTAAGGTCAAATACTTTTAGGATTTTTTCCACCGGCATTATCAAAAAGGGCAAATATGATTTGCAAAGAAGTATTACTTGTGTTGTCCAAAGATTGGCGGATAAGCCTTTTGGAAAATTATATTGGCATGAAGATTAAATAAGATGAAATTTTTATTTAAGTTTAAACACGAACTAAAAATGATTACGGTTTTGGAGATAAGCGGCGATTGGCTGAAAATAGTGCAAGCTCAATTTTCAGCAAAGGCATGGAAAATTCATAGAGTTATAGTAGAAGATGTGGCTTGTTTTCGGGATGCTCAGGATGAGAAAATTTCCGAACGAATCAGACGCTTACTTAAGGGTTTAAAGGTAGATCCCAGTACACTTATGGTTGTTATACCTTATCAAGTTGTAGCTATTAGAAATTTAGAATTCCCTTCTACAAATCCTGATGAGATAAAAAATATGGTAGAGCTGCAGATAGGCAAGCAAACGCCTTTTTCAATAGATGAAATGATTTATGATTACACGATTTTGAATATTGACGCGGAGGGATATAGCCGGGTGATGCTGGCTGTTGTGCATCAGGATGTCATCAGGCGGTATTTTAAAATATTAAAGGCTGCGAGATTAAAGGTGGAGAGGGTGGCTTTGAGTCCTGAAGGGTTACTCGCTTGGTATCGTTTTGCTCACAAAGAAAGCGTAAGCGATGAGTCGCATGTTTTAATTGATGTAGATTGCGGCAAAAGTAATTTTGCGGTCATTTCTAAAGACAAAGTAATATTTTATAGAAACCTTTCTGCTGGAAGCGCTAAGCCTTTAAACGAGATAGAAGGTTGGCAAGAAAAGTTTGTTAACGCGGTAAAGCATTCTATATATGCTTATCAAAATGAGAGTGAAATGGCTAATAAAGAGATAGACAAAATTGTTATTACCGGGGCAGAGAGTGTTCTTGAGTCGTTAGATCGAACTGCTTTAGAAGATAAGCTCGGCTTAGATATAGAGATTATATCTCAATTCAAAGATATTTCTGACGATGCGGACTTTTTAGCTCAGGATAATAATAATGTTGTAAAAAGCACATCCGTCGCTCCTCTTTTGGGTTTCGCGCTTGCTCCGGCTGAGCAGAAGATCAATCTTATTCCTTTGCAGCTGCGGTTAGAGAAAGGAATGAGAGAGAGAGGAAAAGATTTGTATATGTGCGGTATATATTTAGCCGTTATCCTAATAACCATTTCAAGCATTTTTTTTGGAAAGGCCTATACCAAAAAGCAATATCTCACCCGGCTAAAAGAAGAGGCGTCTAAGGTTTCCGAGAAAGTTGATAAGTTAAGCGGCATGCTGGAAGAAATAGCGGGAGTGAGAGAACGTATTTTTAAAAGAGATTTTGCGCTTAATTTCATATATGAGATACACAAAGCAATTTTTCCTGAAATTTACCTGACATTGATTAATTTTGACGGGGGGGATCAAGTAGTTTTACGCGGAGTATCCAGTGTTATGTCCGAAGTCTTCGAATTTATTAATGCCTTAGAAAAATCGGAATGTTTCCAAAATGTTAAGACAAAGTTTGTAACTACCCGCAAAATAAGGAATAAGGATTTGACAGAATTTGAGATAGTGTGCCCTATAGAGTCAGATTTCAAAAAGGAGAGGGCAGAGGATAAATGAGACATATTTTTTTCCGGATATTCCAATTGTCTAAGAGGAAGCGGTATACGTTTTATATTATAATAGTGATTCTTGTGGCTGTTTTTCTTGATAAGGTAGTTTTCCAGGCAGTTATGGGAAGAATGGATGAGTTAAACAGCGCAATTCTTGTCCAAGAGCGAAAGATGCAAAAGACTTTAGGCATCCTGTCAATGGAGGATTTAATTACCGAAGAGTATGCGAAATGTATTGAAGGTGTGGGGCGAAAGTATTCGGAGGAAGAAGAAAAATCGAAACTGCTTAGCGAAATAGAAAGGCTGGCAAGAAGCTCCTTGGTTTCTCTTAAGAATATAAAACCGGGAGCAATAAAAAAAATAGGACCTTACGAAGAGTACACTATCAAAATAGAAGTGGAAGCGAAGATGAATTATTTAGTGGATTTTATTTATAAACTGGAAAGATCTTCCTGCTTGCTGAGAATGGAGAGTTTTCAATTAAGGACCAAGGATAAGAAATCCCCAATTTTAAGGGGCCAGATGACAATTACAGAGATTTTAATTGGAAAAAAGTGACATGAAAAAACTTTTAGTTTCTTTTCTCATCGTAATACTTAGTTTAACTTCGGGCTGCCATAACATTCGAAAGAAGTTTATAAGAAAAAAGAGGTATGAGAAAGAAGTTCCGGTTTATGTAAACTTCAAAGAGTATCCTGCCAAATCTTCGCAGAAGGCGTATATTAATTACTATCTTTTTGTAAGAGGCTGGCTTGATGATTTAACGCAAGCCCTGAAGAAGGGTATTAGTCATAAAAGACAAAAAAGAGCAATTAACGAAGCAGTAATGAATTTAGAACAGATAATTACTTTTTATGACATTGAGGGAAAAGATAAGATTTATCCTCTTTATGAAGAGATGCAGGGCGTAAGAAGCGCGATACAAAAAGCCCCTAATATGAGTGAGATTAAGCGGAATTCTCTTATACGCAAGGTTGAACGGCTTAAGAGGAGGTTTGAGAAAGAGTTCAACTACATTGACGCGGAAAAATGGATGAGTTAAGTATAAAAACCTTTTGCCTGGGGGATCTTTTTAACAATTGTTACCTTATTTTTCATAAACAATCAAAGAAAGGATTTATGGTTGATGCGCCGGCGCCAACAGATGAAGTTAAAGAGTTCATCCACAGCCAAAATCTAGAAATCGTTTTTATCCTTTTAACTCACGCCCATTTTGATCATATTGGAGGTTTAGAAGATTATTCTTTTCCTTTTTATATCTACAAGAAAGATTTTCCTTTATTAAAGGATCCTCAATTAAACGGTTCAGCATTTTTTAACCACCCAATCATAATTAGAAAAGAACCTTTGTTATATGAGTTAGATAAACCTCTATATTTTAATAGCTATTTGTGCCCTTTAGGGTATCCGATTGAGGTAATCCATACTCCCGGGCATACTCCGGGGTCAGTATCGTTAAAGCTGAATAAATGGCTTTTTAGCGGGGATACATTATTTTTGGATTCAATAGGAAGAACTGACATTCCTCAAGCATCCCGGGAGACGCTTGTTAAATCAATAAAAGAGAATTTATTGATTTTGCCGCCGAATACATCTGTTTACCCGGGGCATGGCGCTTCGACTACTATAGCTAGAGAAGCTAAGTCAAATCCTTTTTTACGATAGTTAATCCAGATGAAAGTTTATTTAGAAGCATTCATTGATTATTTAAGGGTAGAGAAGGGCTTGGCGTCTAATTCCATTTGCGCTTATAGCGCGGATTTAAAAAAGTACGCAAAGTATCTAAAGAAGAGGGGGTTGAATGATCTCGGGAGCATAGCCCGCAAAGATATCATTGATTTTTTGTTTTTTATGCGCAAAAAGATATTACCCGTAAGTATTGCCCGGATTCTCTCGGCGATTAAAAGCTTTCATAAGTTTTTATTGAGAGAAAAAATAACTTCTCATGACCCTTCAGAGCTTATCGAAACACCAAAATTGGAGAAAAAAATACCCGATTTTTTGACTACTGATGAAGTAACCAGGATTTTAAGAGCGCCTAATTTGAAAAAGCTTCAGGGAATAAGAGAGAGAGCCATTTTAGAGCTGTTGTATGCGACCGGCCTGCGGGTTTCAGAGTTAGTAGGACTTAGAAGCTCAGATATAAATTTAGATGTAGGGTTTATTAAATGTAAGGGGAAAGGGTCTAAAGAGAGGATAGTCCCAATAGGGAAAATTGCCGGGCATTTTCTGAAAAAATATTTTGAAGAGGCTAGAAATAAACTTTTAGGTAAAAAAGTGAGCTCTTATATATTTCTTGCTCAAGGCGGCAGAGCCTTAAGCCGTCAGAGTGTATGGAAGATGATTAATAAAATGGTAAGCAAATCTCATATTAAAAAGCAAGTTAGCCCGCATACGTTAAGGCATTCTTTTGCTACTCATCTTCTTGAGGGCGGAGCTAACTTAAGAAGCGTTCAGGAAATGTTGGGACATGCCAGTATAACCACTACTCAGATTTATACCCACATCAATCAGAGTAGGTTAAAAAAGATTCATAGTCAATTTCATCCTCGGGCTAAATAATTAAATGATGCTATGGCGATATTACAAAATAAAAAAGAAGCACGGGAATGACAAATACTAAATTATGATAAACAGGTTAAAAAAATTATCCCCACAGTTTAGAAAGATTTTAAAGGTTTCTTCCGCGCTGGCCGATTCTTTAGGGTGCAGTATATATTTGATAGGAGGGGTAGTAAGAGATTTGATTTTGCGAAAAACCGTCTTTGATTTAGATATTGTTGTAGAAAATAACGCAATTGTTTTTACTGAGAAGTTAGCTAATCAGCTGGGGGTAAAGTTTGACCGGCATCATAGATTTGGCACAGCGACTCTATATTTTGACGGGCACAAAATTGATTTTGCGACTGCCCGTACCGAAAAATATACTCATTGGGGGGCCTTGCCTAAGGTTAGATCCTCCTCTTTGTCTAAAGATCTTTTTCGCCGCGATTTTTCCATAAATGCCATGGCTATAAGTTTGAATAAGGCTGACTACGGGGTCCTTATTGATCTATATAATGGATTAGATGATTTAAAAAAAGGTTTAATCCGGATTTTACATGCAAAGAGCTTTCAGGATGATCCTACCCGGATTCTAAGAGCTATAAGGTTTGAACAGAGGTTTTCTTTTAAGATTGATCCGAAAACTTTAGAATTAATGAAAGAGGCTTTGAGGGTCCAGTCCTTAGAACTCGTTGGCCCCCATAGGCTTAGAGACGAGATTATTCTTACTCTGAAAGAGCCCAAGCCTTGCCGTTACATCAGGAGAATTAAAAGGTTATCCGGGTTTTCTTTTTTGGATAAAGGGATAAAGATAAATGAAGAAAGTTTGCGTCTTTTTTTCAGAATTGAAAAAGCTTGCTGTTATTATAAAAAGAGGTTTCAAAAGCGGAAAGAGCCGGAAACTTGGCTCTTGTATTTGGCAGCACTTTTGATTAAACTTCCTTCTTCAAAATTAAATAAGTTTTTTCATGAGTTTGGATTTCGGAAAAAAGAGAGAGCTGTAATCTACTCCATAAGAGGGAATATTACGAAGATAAAAAAATTGAATAAACAAACCAAAGCCAGCGCTATTTACCGGGCCCTGAGGCCTTATAGCTTCGAAAGCATCATTTTCTTTCATGCTTATCATCAGAATAAAAAGGTAAGAAAGAATATCGAGTATTTTTTAGATGAGTTAGCAGATATCAGTTTGGAAATTAAGGGGAGAGACCTAATGAGAATGGGCTTAGAACCTTATAGCCTATACAGCAAAGTTCTTCTTCAAACTCTTTACTCCAAGATCGATAAAAAGTTAAAGGGTAAGCGTAAGGAAATTGAAGAGGCAAAGCGTATTTTTAAGTGTTACAACAAAAATGTTTGACATTTATCGGAAAGTTGATAAATTGCCATATTATCAGATTGGTAAATTAATAAAACTATAGGATTGAAGATGTCATTACGAATGAAAAAAGTTAATCGCGAGTTACGAAAACAGATCATGGCGATAATCCAGAGAGAGGTTGATGATCCGGTAATGGATTTTTTATCAATAACCCGGGTGGAGACAACTAAAGATTTGCAGGAGAGTAAGGTTTATTATAGCCTGCTTAATGAAAATAATTATCTCAAGGCTAAAGAGGTATTGGCCCGGATGCGGGGATTTATCAGGGCAAAACTAGCTCGAGAAATAAGGTTAAAGACTTTGCCTCAATTAAACTTTGTGCCTGATGAATCGATGAGATATAGTGTTGATATTTATAAAAAAATCGATAAGATAAAAAAATCCGGTGAGGAAAATGAGAAAGAGATTGCTGAAGAGGATAGTTGAGAAGATAAAGGACGGCAAGAGTTTTTTAATTACCGCCCATATGAATTTGGAGGGTGACGCATTGGGTTCGGAATTAGCCACCTATGCTTTGCTTAAGAAGCTTAAGAAAAGAGTGGTTATTTACAATAACGATCCTACGCCCGGTATTTATAAGTTTTTCCCTTTTAGCGGAGTTATAAAAAATACTTTAAAAGGAGAAAAGTTTGATGTAGCTTTGGTCTTAGATTGCTCTGATGCCTCCCGGGCCGGTAAGGTTAAAGATAGCCTGAGTAAAATTGACTGTGTTATCAATATCGACCATCACATTAGTAATACGTATTTTGGTGATATAAACTGGGTAGAACCGACTTCATCCTCAGCAGCCCAGATGATTTATTCGCTTTGTGAGAAATTTAAGATTATGGATAAGAATATCGCTCTTTGCCTGTATACGGGGATTTTTACCGATACAGGTAATTTTACTTACGCTAATACTGATAGCCAGACTCATAAAGTAGTCGCGAGTTTGATGAAATATGATCTTCAGCCGCATAAACTTTATGATAGTATACATAGTTTATGTAAACCTGTTGACTTAAACTGTATTGGTAAAATTATTTCTTCTTTAAAGTACGATTCTTGCAGAAAAATATCCTGGGCAGCTATAACTAACTGGCAGGATAAAGAGTATGACCTTACCGAAGTGGTTTTTTCTATAATGAGGTTGCTAAAAGATCCCGAAGTTTTTCTTTTTTTTAAACAAGTTGATAAGTGTAAGACCAGGGTCAACTTCCGTTCCCGGGGCCGGATTGATGTAAACAGAATCGCGAAATTCTTCGGCGGCGGCGGGCATAAAAATGCAAGCGGAGCTACCATTGAAGAACCCCTGAAGAAAGCTGAGAAAATGGTAATCTCTTTTATAAGAAGGCGCACCAACGGTATAAGAAAAGAGAAGGGGAGAGGATGAAGAGGGAAGGGATTATTCTTGTAGATAAACCTAAGGGGATTACCTCGCATGATGTAGTTGATATTGTGCGGAGGCGCCTTAAGATTAAAAAAGTAGGCCATGCAGGGACTCTTGATCCATTAGCTCAAGGGTTATTAATTATTCTGGTGGGTAAGTGTACGAAGCTATTTTCTAAATTTTCCGGTTTAGACAAAGAATATTCCGGAGTATTAAAGCTGGGGGAAGTTACGACCACAGGAGATTCTCAAGGGGAAGTTACCCAAAAGAAGGAGTGGGCTCAGATTAGCGAGGATAGGATAAGGGAGGCATTTTCTTTGTTCATCGGCGAGACAAAGCAGGTTCCTCCTATGGTTAGCGCTTTAAGAGTAGGAGGTAAGAGGCTTTATAAGTTAGCCCGTCGCGGTATCGTGGTAGAAAGAACTCCTCGAAAAATAAAAATATATTCTTTGGAGATATTAAAGATAGATCTTCCTTTTGTTGAGTTTCGTCTCCATTGTTCTAAGGGGACATATGTAAGAAAGTTAGCTGAGGATATCGGTGAGAAATTGGGGTGCGGAGCTCATATGGTGAAAATATTACGCCTGAGCATAGGTTCTTTTGAACTGGGCAAGGCAATAGCTTTGGATGATATCAATGAAAGTCATCTCCAGCAGATTACCTTTTAAGAGGGTAAAGTGTGTAGCAACCGTAGGTGTTTTTGACGGAATTCATCTCGGGCATCAGTTTATTCTGAGAAAAGTAAAAGAGGCTGCCAAAAAAAAAGGAGTAGCTTCTTTAGTCATTACTTTTGATATTCCGCCTCAGCGATTCCTAGCTAAGAAAAACCTTACTTCGCATTGCCGGCCCAAAAAAGCATTTATCGGAGCCATAACCGATGCAGATGACAAAGCCGTTTTAATAGGCGCATTAGGTATAGACTATCTTTGGTTTTTAAAAACCAGGGAATCTCTTTTGCGGCTATCAGCCCAGGGTTTTATAAGTTATATCCAGAGATATTTTAAAATAGAAGGGCTTATTGTTGGTCGTGATTTTCGTTTTGGACATCGGGGAGGAGGGGATCTAAGGGATTTGAAAAATCTAAGCAGTAAGCATAAATTTGAGTTATCAATAATAGGAAAGAAAAATAAAAATAAGCAAGTAGTGAGCAGTTCTTTGATCCGGCAGTTTATCCGGTGTGGGCAACTAAAGGAAGCGGAACAGTTTTTAGGCCGAAGTTTTTCTTTAAAAGGAAAAGTATTTAAGGGGAGAGGCTTAGGGCTACAGTTTGGTTTCCCTACAGCGAACATCAAAGCCGATAACTACGTTATTCCGATGCGGGGAGTATATGCGGCCTATGTGGTTTTAGGAAGAAAAGTATATCTCGCTGCGGTTAATGTGGGGTTGAGGCCTACTTGTGCCCGCAAGGGTGCCTGTGCCCGTCAGGGTACTTTTTCTGGAGTTATTGGCCCGGTTATAGAAGCTCATATTTTAAATCTGAAAAAAAATATTCTTGGAAAAACCATTAAGATTATCTTTTTGGAAAAGATAAGAGAAGAGAAAAAGTTTTCTTCATTCGAGGCTTTAAAGAGTGCTATTGGTAAAGATATTGTCTGCCTGACCTCAAAATATAGTGCTTCCCAGCTCCCACATCCACAACCCCTTGTGGTATAAGCATTTATTCATCAAAAATTCTTGACAACGGGTAAATTTTGTTCTATATTCTTATTGTGGAGCAAAATGGAGTAAAGTGGAATGTGGTATGGTGAATATATACACAAATTAGACGATAAGGATAGGTTTATCTTACCGGCTAAGTTTCGGGAAAAGATAAAAACTCTAAAAGAAAAGAAATTTTTTATTACCCGAGGCCTTGACGGTTGTCTTTTTCTGGTTCCTCAAGAAGCCTGGAAAAGATTAGAGGATAAATTAAGATCACTTCCCTTTACTAAAAAACAGTCAAGAACTTTTAACCGGCTATATTTTAGCGGGGCTTCAGAAATTGATATTGATACTCAGGGCCGGATAATCCTTCCTGAATATTTGAAAGAATTCGCCCGGATTCAAAGAGAAATAGTAATCATCGGGGTGGCCGATAGAATCGAGATCTGGGGTAAAGAAGGCTGGGATAGATTTTACCAGGAAAGCAAAAAGAGATTTGAAGAAATGGCTGAGAATCTTTTTGAAGAATAATTGAGGTGAATAACCTCTAAAAACAAGGGGGGGCTAATGACAAGAGTAGTTGCCGGAACTCAAAAAGCTTCTTCAAGAACAAGAAAAGGCAATCTTTCAGGGTTATCTGTAGTTAGCTTATCAGGATTTCATATTTGCCAGATGGTTGATAAAAAACCCTTAAAAACCTCCCTGGCTGAGCGAAAAATATTAAAAGAGATAGTTTGGCCTAAGAAAAAAAGATGATTATTTCCCAGGATCTTCCTATGATGATGAAAGAAGCGTATCACTATCCGGTTATGTATCGAGAAGTTTTAAGGTTTCTTGAGATAGAGACAAAGCGGATTGTTGTTGACTGTACTGTTGGCATTGGGTCTCATGCTTTGGGGCTGCTGGAGTCAGCGGCAGAAGACGCTTTTCTCATAGGTATTGACCGGGATCAAGATTCTCTGGATCTTGCTAAGGCGCGTCTTGAACCTTTTAGGGGAAGATTTATTCTTATTAAAGATAATTTTGCGAATTTAGACCGGATATTAGGGAAATTAGACATAGAGGGAGTAGACGCTTTATTGTTCGATTTAGGGATTTCTACCTATCAATTAGGTAATCCCGCCCGGGGTTTTAGTTTCTTAAAAGAAGGGCCTTTGGATATGCGTATGGATAAGGATTCTTTTCTCTCAGCATATGATTTGGTAAATAATCTAAGTGAGATTGAGTTAGGGAATATTTTTAAGAAGTTTGGAGAAGAACGTTATTCTCGAAGGGTGGCCCACTCTTTAGTTGAGTCAAGAAAGAATGAACCGATTTCTACGACTGTCCAGCTTGCAGATTTAATTATACGCTGTATTCCCGGTGAAGCTCGGTGGGGAAGGATTCATCCGGCAACGAGGATATTTCAGGCTTTAAGGATTGCTGTTAATAGAGAGCTGGAAGCTCTAAGAACGGCTCTCGTTCAGGCGATATCACACCTTAAATCCGGAGGAAGGATAGGGGTTATTTCTTTTCACTCTTTAGAAGACAGAATCGTTAAGCATACATATAAGGATTATTTTTCTAAGGGTATATTAAAAATTGTTACCAAGAAACCTCTTACTCCGACCGAAGAGGAGAAAAATGAAAATCCGCCGTCCCGTTCAGCTAAATTGCGGGTAGCGGAAAAGATTTAATATTTATCTTATGAACTTCGTTAGAAATTTTGTTTTATCAAGCGGACAGAGCGGTATTCCTAATAAGGTAAAACCCGCTGGAGTTGCAATCTCTAACGGGATGAAAAAGCTGCTACCTTTAATTTTACCGGTTATTATATTCCTTTTCACATTGCTATATCTGCATCAAAAAGT
The DNA here is from genome assembly GCA_048634245.1 of Methanosarcinales archaeon. Taxonomy (GTDB): domain Bacteria; phylum Omnitrophota; class Gorgyraeia; order Duberdicusellales; family 4484-171; genus Susulua. The sequence continues at coordinate 26,879 of JAIWAR010000001.1, forward strand.
CCAGCTTTACGTTGAGGCCTATCGGTTGAGTAATACTTTTTATTGCCATAAGGAACTTATTGATAAGAGGGATTACTTGATGTATAATTTTGCCAAGGAAGCAACTCTGGCTAAAGTTAACCAATGGGCGATTCGAAAAGATTTTACTCCTATAGATAAAAACAGGGTAATGGCTTTGAATACGAAGAGGCAAGCACAGAGCATTAGTAATAGCAGAGTAGCTTTATTACTTAGCCGAATCTTAAAAGCCTCAACGCCTACTTCAACCGCCTTGGCTGAAGAGAAAAGATAAGGTTTCTTTCCGGAATCTTTAAAATTAAAAGCGAGAAGTGCGCAGAAAATATAATCAAAGAATAACCGGTGTATATTTTTTCTTCCTTATTTTGTTCTTTGGTATAGCTTTAAGAATCTTTTATTTACAGGTATTTAGAAGCAATTTTTTCCAGAGTTTAGCTCAAAACCAGCGTTATCGGCTCATAAATCTTCAAGGCAAAAGAGGCGATATCTTTGATCGTCAAAAAAGGATTTTGGCTACCGGTATAAGTTGTTACTCTGTTTTTGCGGATCCGGCTTTGGTTAAAGAGCCTAATTCAACCGCAGAAATTCTTTCCGCTACTTTAAATTTGTCTAGAGAAAATTTACTTTCCAGGTTAAAGAGAAAAAAGAGGTTTATCTGGTTAAAAAGGAAAATTTCTTGGGCAGATAAAGAAAAGGTAAAATCGCATAAATTAGAAGGTATAGGTTTTATAAGGGAAGAGAGGCGATTTTATCCTCAAGATGATTTGGCCGCGGCAGTTACCGGTATTGTTAATATCGACAACAAAGGCCTGGAGGGGCTGGAGCTGGTTTACAATGATTATTTGCACGGTAAAGATGGTTGGGTGAGAATTCTTCAGGATTCAGCTTCTCGGGAAATTATTCTTTCTTCGCAAATAATAACTCCTCAAGCAGGCGCTGATATCATCCTAAGCCTGGATGCTCAAATACAATATTGGGCTGAGGAGTATTTGGGGAGGACTGTTAAGGATTTTAAAGCGGTTTCCGGGGGCGTAGTGATAATGGATTCATCAAACGGAGAGATATTAGCTCTGGCTAATTACCCCGGCTTTAACCCTAATGAGTTAGGAAGTATTTTACCACAGCAGATGCGTAATCGTACAGTATCAGACATGTTTGAGCCTGGCTCAGTATTTAAAGTAGCAACCCTTTTAGCCGCGGTTAATGAGAATAAAATTTCCAATGAAGATAAGTTTTTTTGTGAAAATGGTAAATTTAAAATTCCCGGTACGACTCTTCATGACTGGAAGCCTTACGGTGAGTTGACCTTTGAAGAGGTTTTTATGAAGTCAAGCAATATTGGTGTGGCAAAAATTGTTCAACTATTAGGCCCGGACATATTTTCCGGTTATTTGAAGCGGTTGGGGTTTGGCCGTTTAAGCGGTATTGATTTACCCGGAGAAGCAAAAGGTTTGGTTAAATCACTAGATAAGTGGTCGAGGACATCGGCCTATATTATACCTATTGGCCAGGAGGTGGGGGTAAACCTTTTACAATTGGTACGTGCATTTGCCGCTGTTGTTAATGGCGGTTATTTAGTTAAGCCACATTTAGTAAAGAGTATTTGTTCTCAGGATTTTTGTGAGGAGAGTACTTTTACGAGTAAAAAGCGAATATTTCCGAAATCCAGCGCCGACAGGGCAAAAGACATTCTTATTGCTGTAGTGAGCGAAGGCACCGGAAAGCGAGCTCAAGTAAAGGGGCGCAAGATTGGCGGTAAAACCGGTACTGCTCAGAAATATGACACTAAGCTAAAGAGATATTCATCTTCGAAGTATCGAGCGACATTTGTCGGCTTTATTGCTGATTTAAATCCGCCTTTGGTAATTGGGGTTACTATAGATGAGCCTCAGCGTTCTCATTTTGGCGGAGTTGTGGCGGCGCCGGTTTTTAAAAATATTGCCCAGAAGGTTATTAAGTATATAGAAGGAGCGGGAAATTGAAGAATCTAAAAATTATCGGTATTACCGGTACTAACGGCAAGACTACTACCGTATTTCTTGCTTATCACCTGCTTAAGGAAATGGGCCAGAAATCTTCATTAATAGGCACAATAAAATATATTATTGGTTCAAAAGTATACAAAGCAAATCTTACTACTCCGGGTTTTATTGATCTTGGCAAGCTTTTAAAAAAAGCCGAAGATTCGGGCAGCCGCTTTGTGGTTATGGAAGTTTCATCTCACGCTCTTGCTCAAGGAAGGGTTAAGGGGCTAAAATTTTCTCGCTGTGTATTTACTAATTTAAGCCGAGATCACCTTGATTACCATAAGACTTTAAATAATTATTTTAATACTAAAAAAAAGCTATTCTTTTCTCAAGGAACCCCATTTTCACTAATAAACGTTGACGACCGATATGGGAAGAAGATATTTAAAAAAATAAAGCGGGGGTTGAGTTTTTCAATTGCAGAGCAATCTGACTTTAAGGCTGAGAATATAGTTTTAGGCAAGAGAGGTTCTTGTTTTGACCTGATCTTTTCGGGGAAGTCTTATCCGGTAAAAACCCGGCTCTGCGGGCGGCATAATGTTTTAAATATTTTAGGAGCTATAAGCCTGGTTTTTACTTTAGGTTTTTCTCTTCCAAAGTTAGTAAGAGCTGTAAGCAATTTTAAACCGGTGGAAGGAAGGTTAGAGCCGGCAGCTTCCGATATATTTATTGACTATGCTCATACTCCCGATGCCTTGGATAATGCATTGAAAAGCCTGCGTGAGGCCGGTTACGAGAAGATTATTTGTGTTTTTGGCTGCGGTGGAGACAGGGATAAAGGTAAGCGGAGAGCAATGGGGCAAATAGCCGCGTATGAGGCGGATTTTACTTTTATCACCTCAGATAACCCTCGCAGTGAAGAACCGGGTAAGATTTGTTCTCAGGTAGAAAAAGGGTTTAAGAAGAATAACTATTTAATTATTGTTGATAGGCGCAAGGCAATAAGAGAAGCGATAAAAGTTTTTCTTAAAAATAAGGAGGGCAAATCCTGTCTTTTGATAGCGGGAAAAGGCCATGAGAATTATCAAATTATCAAGGATAAAAAGATACGATTTAGTGATAAACGGGTAGTAAAAGAACTTTTAAACATGAAGCTATGATAAAATACTGTTTTTTCTCTTCCGGCACGATTTTCCCCTTCGGGTCGTCAAAAATTACCTAAAAAACGCCTCCTAGCCTAACGGACTCGGCGTTTTTCTTAACGGTATTTTTTGACTAAAATCGTGGGTTGTTCAAAAACAGTATTTTATCATTGCGCTAAATATAATATACAAAAAATGATTATTTCAGATTTTAAAATTTTAGAGCGGCTCCTGAAGCCAAGCCAGATTTATAACCTCTATCATTTTAAATCTGTAAAAGGGTTTTCGCTTGACTCCCGCTCAATAGCCGGGGGTGAGGGTTTTGTGGCTGTCCGGGGTAAATACCACGATGGCCACGCTTTTATCAAAAAAGCTATAGCTAAAGGAGCCTCGTTTATTGTTGCCGAAGAGTATATACCGGTTAAGCCCAAAATTCCTTTTTTTGTTGTTGACGATACTTATCAGGCCTTAAGGTCAATTGCCGTCTATATACGTAAGAAAAAAAAGCCTTTTGTTTATGCGATTACCGGTTCGCTTGGTAAGACTACCACCAAGGAGATGCTTGGTTTTCTTCTTTCCCCTTATTTCAAAGTTTTAACCAATAAAGGGACAGAAAATAATCTTCTCGGGGTGGTAAAGACAATTTTTTCACTTAGAGATGAGGAGATAATGATTTTGGAATTAGGAACAAATATGAAAGGAGAAATCGAGTCTTTAGCCGGGATTGCTCTTCCTGATGTAGGGGTAATTACCTTCATAAAGCCTGTCCATCTGGAAGGGCTGGGGAGTTTAAAGGGAGTTTTTAGTGAAAAAATTTCCTTGCTTAATGTTAATCCTAAGATGAAAGTTATTTTAAACCGTGATGACCCCTATTTGGCCGGGGTTAAAATGAACAAAATCTCTAACCGGGTTTATTGGTTTGGTAAAAAACGCGATAATCATCTTTTTGGGCGGCCAAGCAAAGGAATAAGCCGGAGTTCGACTTTTCTCATTCAAGATAAGTATGAGTTAACTCTTCCTCGTTACTGCGAGGGATTTATTACTAATGTTTTAGCAGCGTTGCTTGCGGCAAGGATTGCCGGTATTCCTTTAAAAGCGTTAGTTGAGAGAATGAATCATTTTCAGAATTTTTTGCCTTTAAGGATGCAGATAGATAAAATTAAAGGGTTTTCTATCCTAAATGATGCTTATAATGCCAACCCTTATTCTTTTCAAGCGGCTTTTGAGAATTTGAAAAAGTGTTCTTTGAAAAAAGTAGCTGTAATCGGGGATATGTTGGAGTTGGGCAAAAGAAACAGGTATTATCATGAGCTTTTAGCCGGGCAGATTTTAAATTGTGAATTTAGCTATTGCTTAACTCTGGGAAAGCATACTTTATATTTAAACAAAAAGCTTCGAGGTTTAGGATATAAAAAAGCCTTCCATTTTATGTCTCAGGAGGCTATTGCTCAATTTATTAATAAGAGGATTGGCGTAAGCCCTCAAAACAAGAAAAGATATTTGATTTTTCTTAAAGGTTCGCGTAAGATGGAAACAGAGAAAATAATTAAATATTTAAGATGATTTATCACCTTCTTTACCCCCTAACCGAGTATTTTTCTATCTTTAATCTTACTAAATATATCACTTTCCGCAGCGGGTGCGCTTTTGTTACTTCTTTTATTGTTGTAATGATGCTTTGGAAAGTTACCTTAAAGAGATTGAAGAAACTAAAGATAGTAGAGAAAATAGATATGTACGGCCACGTTCATTTGGAAGCTCTTCATGAAGAGAAAAAAGGGACTCCTACTATGGGTGGAGTTTTGATTCTTTTTGCAGTTTTGGTAACTACTCTTCTTTGGGGCAGATGGGATAATCATTTTATTTGGCTGGTTATCCTGGTCACTATTTCTTTAGGCAGTTTGGGGTTATGCGATGATTTTCTAAAGGTTAAGCGGGGTAAAGGCCTAAGCCGGGGTAAGAAGCTATTTTGGCAGAGTTTAATCGGAGTGTTGCTGGGGGTATTGATCGTAGCCAGCAAAAACTTTCCCACCACCTGGAGTTTTCCTTTTCTAAAGAAAGTGGTAGTCGATTTGGGTTATTTTTATATTTTCTGGGCCGCGCTTATGGTTGTGGCTGCCTCTAATGCGGTTAATTTTACTGACGGCCTTGACGGCCTGGCAATCGGAGCCTTAATCGGAAACTTTTTAATTTTTGGATTTTTAAGTTATATTGTCGGGCATATGAAGTTTGCCGATTATCTCTTTATTCCTTACATAAAGGGCGCCGGGGAGTTAACTGTTTTTTGTTTTTCTCTGATGGGGGCCGGCTTAGCTTTCCTGTGGTTTAATTCTTATCCTGCCGAGGTTTTTATGGGGGATGTTGGCGCTTTAGCTTTAGGCGGAGCTATCGGGGCGATAGCCCTGCTAATAAAACAAGAATTTCTTCTTTTTATAAGCGGGGGATTATTTGTAATTGAGGCTTTAAGTGTTATTTTGCAGATGTTATCGGTAAAATTTAGAGGCAAGAGACTATTCAAAGCTGCTCCTTTGCACCATCATTTTCAAGTAGTGGGCTGGAAAGAGCCCAAGATAATTATTCGTTTTTGGATTGTTTCAATTCTGTGTGCAGTCATAGCTTTAATTACCCTTAAAGTACGGTGAGAATCGACGATTTTAAAGAGATCTGCGTTGTCGGTTGGGGGAGGAGTGGAATTTCCCTTTGCAATCTGCTTTTAAGATTGGGGAAAAAAGTGCGGATTAGTGAGATAGCAGAGGCCGGTTCTTTTCCCGATCAGCTGATTAATGATTTTATTAAAAAAGGGGTAAAGGTTGAATTTGGCGGCCATAGCGAAAAGTTTATAAAAGCGGCCAAATTATTAGTTTTAAGCCCCGGAGTAAATCCGGATCGTTCTCCGCTTTCAGAGATTGCCCAAACCCACAATATACCTTGTGTAGGGGAGATAGAGTTTTCTTCCTGGTTAACCCGGGCAAAGCTAATAGCGATTACAGGCACTAACGGCAAGACTACCACAGCCCATCTGATTTACCAGTTGCTTAAACAGAGGAAAAAACGGGTTTTTCTCGGAGGCAATATCGGCATTCCTTTTTCCTCTTTTGTCTTAGATGCTAAAAAAGGAGATTTTATCGTTTTAGAAGTGAGTTCTTTTCAACTGGAGACTATAGTTGAATTTAGGCCTTATGTGGCTGCCTTTTTGAATATTGAACCTGACCATCTTGATCGTTATCCGGATTTCAGGGATTATTTTCAGGCCAAGCTAAATATATTTAAAAATCAAGAAAAAGGCGATTGGGCTATCCTGAATAAAAATATGGATTTTTGTACGCAGGTTAAGAAAGCTGTAAAATGTCAAACAGTTTATTTTTCCGAAGAGTTTCCCAATGAAAATTTTTCCTGTGCTTATAGAATTGCCGCTGTTTTTGGTCTAGGAAAGGCTGACTGCGGCAGCATCTTCTCTCATTTTTTGGGCCTTCCACATCGCCTGCAGCAAATTCGGCAGATAAACAAAGTAACTTTTATTAATGATTCTAAAGCCACAAACCCTTCTTCTACAGCCTGGGCTCTTTCTAATACCAAGGCTCCGATAATCCTTCTCGCCGGAGGCCGCGACAAGGGGTTAGATTACTCTTTAATCCCGTCCTTCTTAAAGAAGATAAAAAAGGTAAATCTTTTTGGAGAAGCTTCAGTCAAGATAAAAGAGGCTTTGGGCTTTAAGATAGAGGTTGAGATTTTTCCATCATTAGAGGAAGCGGTTTTGTCTTCTCACCGGGAAGCAGTGCCCGGAGATACGATTCTTCTTTCTCCCATGTGTGCCAGCTTTGATATGTTTTCCGATTACGAAGATAGAGGCAATAAGTTTACAGAAATCGTGAATAACCTTCCTTGCACCCCCGAGGTGCAAGGATAATTTAAGTTATGGTGGGTTTAAAGAGAGAGAGAAGATTTTTGGCTATAGCATTTCTGGCTTTAACTCTTTTTGGTATTCTTATGATTTACGAATCATCAAGTGTATACGCGTTTAAGGCTGAAAAAGATGCCGCTTATTTTTTTAAACGGCAGTTTCTTTTCTTTCTTGTGGGCGTATTTTTCTTCTTTATTACACTTTTAGCCGATTTAGAATTTTTAAGGCGGCATAGCAAGGAGTTTTTGCTTTTTACTTTCTTTTGCCTGGTGCTGATTATTTTTATTGGGAAGAAAGCCGGGGGAGCAAAGAGGTGGCTGCAATTAGGATCGTTTGGTTTTCAGCCTTCGGAAATGCTAAAGATTTCTTTTCTGCTTTATTGCGCGGATTATTGCCGAAGAAAACGAAGCCTTATAAAGAATGTTAGGCTGGGACTTTTTCCTTTGGGGATTGTTTTGTCCGCGGTATGCATTTTGCTTATTGTACAGCCGGATTTAGGAACAGCTGTTTTTTGGGTTCTTTGGACCATTCTTTTTCTTTTTCTCTTTGGTGCCCGGAAAAAGCATTTAGTTTTTGTTATTTTGACCGGAGCGACTATATCTTTTTTTCTTATAAAACTATATCCCTATCGTTTGAACCGAATCGTTGCTTATCTTAACCCCTTTGATGATCCCAGGGGGGCAGGGTTTCAATTGATTCAGTCTCAGATTGCTTATGGAGTTGGAGGTGTTTGGGGAGTGGGGTTAGGTGAAGGCTTGCAGAAGTTGCTTTTTTTGCCGGCGGCTCATACTGATTTTATTTTTTCAATTATTGCTGAGGAGTTTGGCCTTTGGGGTTCATTGGGTTTAATCTTTATCTTTTTTCTGATATTTCATAAGATGTCTAAAATCGCGGAATCTTCCCAGGATAGTTTTCGCAGGGGCCTTTTATGGGGCATAATCCTTATTTTTTTTCTAGAGATAGCGATAAATATTGGGGTTAGTTGCGGCCTTTTTCCTACCAAAGGGCTGCCTTTGCCTTTTATGAGCTACGGGGGAAGTAATTTAGTTGTTCACTGTATTCTTCTAGGCTTATTTTTTAACGCTTCCCGCATTGACAAACCCAATACCGCTTATTGAGAATTTTTGATCAAAGCCAGGCTTTGATCAAGATAAAAACAACTATAGCGTTAAAATAACCCTTGAACGAGGGCTACAATTTCTTTATAATATTAAATACAGGTTCAATTTATCCCCGTAAAATAAGAGTTATTTTTGAAAGATAAATGAAAGTATTATTAGCTTGCGAGAGAAGTGCCGGCCATATTTTTCCGGCTTTAGCGCTGGGTGAGAAAATAGAAAAAAAATCTAATATTTATTTTTTTGCTACTTCACCCTTTCTTAAAAAATACATCGAAAAACAAGGGTTTAATTGTTTTGGCAAGAGCTTAGTTTTCCGAAACTTAATTATTGAGGGTACCTGGCGTTTATTTGAGTCTATATACCTTATTCTAAAATTGAGGCCGGAGAAAGTTATTGGATTCGGCGGCCGGGATTCATTTTTTCTGGTTTTATTCAGCTCTTTATTAAGGATAAGAACCGTTATCTATGAGCCTAATATAAAGCTGGGAAAGGCAAACAGATTTCTTATGCCTTTTGTGGATGAGGTGTTGCGCGGTTTTGAAGGGGGAAGGGGTAAAAAGGGCAGAACTATCGGTATTCCTTTACGGAAAAATATAAAGAAAATAGATAAGTGCCAGGCTCGGAAGATTTTGAATTTTAAGGAGGAACCGGTTATCTTTTGTCTCGGAGGTAGTCAAGGTTCGTCTTTTCTTAATCATGTATTTGTAAGGTTTATCCAGAATTTTAAAGGGAATTGCCAGGTAATCCATCTTACCGGAAAGGATGAGTATCCGGAGATGCTATCCCGATATGCTGAAATAAAGAACAGGAGCTTTGTCAAAGATTTTTATTACCAGGTAGAGGTTTTATACAGCGCTGCTGACTTAGTGGTTTCCCGGGCCGGAGCGGTTACTTTGGGAGAAATTTCATTTTATGGACTGCCGGTTATTTTGCTGCCTCATTTTAAGGCTGGCAGCCATCAGGTGGAAAATGCTTTGTATTTCGAAAGAAAAGGGGCAGCTAAGGTGTATTCGCAGGATGAGTTTTCTTTTGAAGATTTTAGCCGTTCGCTCAATAGGCTTATCGAGGATAAGTGTTTGCGCCAAACTATGAAGGATAATTTAGGGAGGATAAAATTAGGGGTTAGCTATGAGGATTTTAATAATAGCAATTATTTTTAGTATACTTACCAGTAGTTTCGGTTTCCGGAGAGAAGAAGGCGGGTGTGTTTTTGCAAAACAGAAAGAATTTAATCAGTTGCGCTCTGAACATTTTATAATTAGCTATAGAGAAGGTGTTGATAAATCATATGTTAGAAAGATAAAGAATATAGCTGAGAAGTATTATCGGATTATAACCCAGGCTTTTAATTTTCACCGGGATGAATTCTGGATATGGGAGAATCGGGCTAAGGTTTTTATAGCTAATGACAGGGACGATTACTTAAATAGTTTTAGCTGCGCTCCCTGGTCAACCGCTTGTGTTCATCATCGCGTGAAGAAAATTTATATTTATCCCGACCAAAAGAATTTTGCCCCCGTTTTTATTCACGAGCTGACTCATATAATTTTTCGTGAACATATAGGAGAAGGTGATTTTCCTCTTTGGCTGGATGAGGGGGTTGCTTGTTATATGGAAGATAAGTATGGAGATGGAAATTATAAGAGGGCGCTTAATTTTCTAAAGAGAAAAATAAAAGATGATACTTATATAAAATTTTCCCAACTAAATAAAGGGACAAGTGATAATTTAGGAGGGAAAGGTGAAGAATATATTAATCTTTTTTACCTGGAGTCGTTTTCCATAATTAATTTTATTATGAAAAGATATGGGAAGTATAGATTTTCCAGCTTCCTTCGTTTATTGAAGAAGGGGAAAAGAATAGAAGAAGCAATGGCTAAGGTTTTTTACGATTTTAAGGATCTCGATAAGTTGGAGGCTAAGTGGAAGGATTACTATCTAAAGTAAAGAATATTTATCTGGTAGGTATCGGCGGAATAGGTATGAGCGGTTTGGCTCTTCTTCTTAAAGATAGAGGCTTTCAGGTTAGAGGCTCAGATAGCAAGGATTCAACAAACGTAAGAATGTTAAGAGACCGGGGTATCAAAGTTTTTATCGGCCATAGAGAGAGCCAGGTTAGTCGTGATATTGATATTTTAGGCTATTCTTCGGCGGTAGATGAAGAGAACCCCGAGATCATTCAGGCAAAGAAAAAAGGTTTAAATATTTTTAAGAGAGCCGAACTTTTAGCTGAGCTTTGCAGGGGGAGAAAAACAATTGCTATCTCCGGCAGTCACGGGAAGACTACTACTACTTCGTTATTAGGGTATCTTCTTACTTCTTTGGGATATAAGCCGGCAGTATTTGTAGGAGGAATATCTCTTAATTACTCCCGGGGGGCCTGGTGGGGAGATGATTATTTTGTTATTGAGGCTGATGAGAGTGACGGGAGTTATCTTTGTTTTGACCCCTGGGTGTCTATAATTACTAATGTTGACCGTGAACACCTTGATTACTATGGGAGTTTAGAAAAGTTAAGAAAAAGCTTTTTAAAATTTGCTAAAGAAACTCGAGGTAAGGTTATAGTTTTCGGTGATGACCCTCATTTAGCAGAAATTTTTTCAGGTATAGATATAGACGGAATTACTTTTGGCTGGGGGAAACAGAATACTTTAGGGGGGATGAATTTTAGATTCGATGGTGAATTTAGCTGTTTTGATTTATATATAAAGGAAAAGTTTATTACTTCAGTCAAAACTCCTCTTGTAGGCAGGTACAATTGCCTTAACACCCTGGCTGTTTTTGCTTTTTTCTATTATTTAGGCGAAGATTTAGAGAAAGTCAAGCAAGCTCTTTTAGATTTTAAGGGAACGAAAAGGCGCTTTGAAGTAAAGGGGAAAATCAAAGGCGTGACTTTTATTGATGATTATGCTCATCATCCTACAGAAATCAAAGCGGTTTTAAGCGCCGGCAGGCTTTTAAACCCTAAGCGTTTATTCGTAATTTTTCAGCCTCATCGTTTCTCGCGGGTTAGTTCATTAAGGCCTGAATTTGTCCAATGCTTTTTTGAAACAGACCACTTGGTGGTAACTGACATTTATACAGCCTCAGAAGAGAATACATTTGGGGTTAGTGCCAAGAAGCTGGCAGAAGAGACGGGTAAATGTTCAGCTGTTAAGGCAGAATATATTCCTAAGAATGAACTTATTGCCGGTATTACTTCCCGGCTTAAAGATGGGGATCTTGTATTGGCTTTAGGCGCCGGAGATATAAATATTATGATGGAGGATATTCGCAGGTGTTTTCACGAAAGAACGGGTTTAAAAAAGACGTTGATTTAAGAAATTACACTTCAATAAAGATAGGAGGCAGGGCAAAGTATTTTTATACTGCCCTGGACCTTGATTGTTTGCGTAGGATTGTTCAGGATATCGGCTCAGATTTTTACCTTTTAGGTAAGGGATCTAATCTTCTTATAAAGGATTGTCTGATCTGGAATCCGATAATAAAATTAGGAGATAATTTCAGTTTTATAAAAAAAAAAGGTAACTATTTAGAAGTAGGCGCTTCGACTCCCCTTTCTTCTTTAATTAAATATTGCCTGGAAAAAGATCTCTTAGGGTTAGAGAATTTAGCGGGTATCCCGGCTACGGTAGGGGGCCTTTTAGCTATGAATGCTGCTTCTTTTGGCAGAAGTATTTCCGCGGTTGTTGAAGAAGTTACTGTTATGAGCCGGGAGAGTGATATCAAGAAACTTAAAAGTTCGGAGATTTCCTTTGGGTATAGGTCTTCAACTCTCGAGAAGTATATTGTTTTAGAGGCCAAATTTAAATTATTTTCAGGAAAAAATTTAAAGCAAAAGGTAGGTGAATTGCTGGCGAGGCGCCTTGGTCTACAAGACTTTGATTCTCCCAACTGCGGATGTATTTTTAAAAATACTCCGGAGTTTAGCGCGGGTTTTCTTGTTGATTCCTGTCATCTTAAGGGGCAGCGATGCGGTGGTGCCCAAATTTCTCCGCGGCACGCTAATTTTATTATTAATTTAGGTTCAGCTAAATATAAAGATGTTGCGTATCTGATTCAAAAGATTAAAGACCAAGTTTATAAAAAGCATAGTATAATCTTACAGGAAGAAATTAAACGCTGGAAATAAAAGAGTTCATAGTACATAGAGCTAATTATGAAGATAGGAATTTTAGGCGGAGGCATATCAACGGAGAGAGAGATTTCACTTACTTCGGCAAAACAAGCTTATGAAGCTTTGGTCAATAAAGGCCTGAATGTTGTTTTTGTTGATATTTTTACTAAAGAGGAAAACGAAGTTAAAAAACTTATCCGCAGCCTAAATATTGATTTAGCTTTTATTGCTCTTCACGGAGAATTTGGCGAAGATGGCCGGGTCCAGGAGATTTTAGAAAGTTTAGGTGTTGCTTATACCGGTTCAGGGCCGCGGGCGAGCGCTTTGGCAATGGACAAAATTTGCTCTAAAGAAGCCTTCAAAGCCAAGAAGGTTCCTAACCCCAATTTTTCAATTTGTTTGAAAGGAGAAAGCATTTGGGCAAAGATTGATTATCCGCTGGTGGTAAAACCCTGTTCCTCCGGTTCCAGTATAGGCGTTTCTATCGTAAGAGATAGGAGTTTTTTTAAACCGGCGCTTGAGCTGGCTTTTTCTTATTCGGACAGAGTGATTTTAGAGGAGTATATTGAAGGTAGAGAATTGACGGTTGGGATTTTGGATGATCAGCCTTTAACAATAGTTGAAATTCTTCCTAAAAAAGAACATTTTGATTTTGATGCTAAATATAGCAAAGGGATGTGTGATTTTATTGCTCCGGCTTCCTTAGATGAGAGTCTCAGCAGCCAAATCAAGAGTGTAGGTTTAGCTGCTTATAAGGCTTTGGGGTGCCGGCATTTTTCCCGCGTAGATATCCGTTTAGACAAAAACAACTCTCCCTTTGTTTTAGAGGTTAATACGATACCAGGGCTGACTCTTCACAGTCTTTTTCCGCTGGCAGCTAAGTGTGCGGGAATCAATTTTGATAATTTAATTCTTAAAATGGTAGAGTTAGCTTTACCCCGTTACAAATTAGGAGCGGTAACGGGGTAAGTTTGATATTTGTAACGGAGGTTGCATGAGAAGAAAGAAGCGCAAAAGGTTTAAGCAATTTAATTTTCATTTAGATCCTAAACTAAGCCGATGGGGGAGCCTGGCCTTTTGTTGCCTTATCCTTCTTATCGGAATAGGGTATGCTATCTATACCTCCGGTGTTTTCAAAATAAAAAAAGAAGATATAAAATCTAACCTTTTTTTGAGTAGGAGCTTAAAAGAAAAAATAAAGGGTAAATCTTTATTCGATGTAGATATTAAATCGCTTTCTTCAACCTTCGTAAGAGCGCACCCCGAATATAAAGAAGTCTATGTTTATCGGGTGTTTCCTTCTTGTTTAAAAATTGACGGAGTCGAGAGAATACCTTTTGCCCAGATAAAAGATAGAAGATTTTACCCGGTAGATAAGGAAGCGATTGTATTAAATGAAGGCAGCCGCCAACTCCTGGATAATCTTATTTTAATAGAGATTGGCAGTAATAGCCGTAGCCTTAAAAAAGGAAGTAGTGTCAAAAGCAGGAGATTAGAGTATGCTTTTGATTTAATTGAAGCCATAAATGAAGAGGATTTTCTTAATGAAGGCCGGGTTGCGCTGATAAACGCCAGTAGCTTAGAGGCTATTGATTTTATCTTTATCCGGAAAAGTTGTGATGCCGGAGACGGCCTTAGCTGTAGCGGAATAAGGGTAAAAGTGGGCAGGGGTGATTTCAAGCGGAAACTCAAGCTCTTTAAAAACCTTATGGATGATGAGTTAGAAGGCAAGATGTCCTTACTTAAGTATATAGACCTAAGGTTTAAGAAAGTATATATGGATTTTAAAAGATGAGAGGAGTTTGTGCTATTGCTCTAGACAGAGATAAAACTTTTATCTCTTTTGCGCGCCTCAAGCGAGGTCAGCTTACTTTTCTTGAAGAATCAGAAATTCCTGTTGTAAATTCCGGCGACGATATCGTTTTTTTCTTAAAAGAGAATTTTGAAACTTTAGATCGAAGGATAAAAGAAGTCGAAGGGAAGTATTCTTGCCGGTGTGAGAAGATTTTTTTAGAATTACCCTGGGAGGCCGCTAAGAGCAAAATTGTTGAAGAGACAGTTACTTTAAAGGCACGAAAGAAAATTACTTCCGGGGATATCTCGCGGGCCAAAAAGTACATTGAAGACAAATTTCTCAGCTGGGATGATTTTTGTATTCATAATATTGTTATAAACTATGGAATAGAGGACCTTAACTACGAGAAGCCCCCTTTAGGAGTATGGGCAAAGAAGATTAAATTGCAATTACTTCTGGTTTGGATTAAAGATAAGATACAAAGGGAGACCGAAGATATTTTTGATAATTTAGATAGAAAATTTGGTGCTATGATTGCTCCCCAAATTAGTAGATTTTCTTCTGTTTTCACCGGTAAGGATAAAGGGCAGGGTGTGGTTAGCATTGATTACGACCAAAGCCGATTTATAGCCAGAAGCAAAAATAATTTTATTTTTGGCAAAGGATTCAGTTTTTCTTTTCGCGGAGTAATTGAGCAATTGGCAAAGAGATTTATCCTGGGAACTTCTTTGGCTGAGGAAATATTCCAGCGCTATATCTCCTTTAAAGAGATACCGTATTTTAAGGAGATAACAGTTAAAGACGCATCCGGCTATGTAAATCTAAGTATTCAGGCTCTCAATTCGTTTATTAAAAATTATATTAAGGGTGAAATTTGTTACATCTTGCAAGAAATAAGAGAAGATGTTACCAACGATGATTTTACGATTTCATTCGTTGGCAGATTAAACGCTAAAGAGGGGTTTTATGGGTTTTTAAAAAATCACATTCCCTACCCTTTTAAAACTCCGCTTCAGAGATTAACAATTTCGTCTTCTTACGGATGCTTACGCTACGGGGTATCTCGTTTTTTAGAAGTTGATCATAAAAATAATGGGTCAGGGTTTCGCCGCATTTTGGATATATATCGTGAATATTTTTAATATAGAGACACACAGATTTTATGGCTAATAAGAATAATATTTATGGTAATTTTTTAAAGGGCCTTCAGGTAGCTCTTACCAATACTTCGGTCTATTTTAAAGAACACCCTTTTTTTGTAAGGTCTGTAGAGAACTTACGAAAGAATATTGATGAGCTTTTATTGTCAGTAAATCCTTTAATAATGGGTGTTACCTCAGATTCTTTATCCTTTGGTGAGGAATATTTAAAAGGAGAAAAAGTATACGAAAAAATAGCTGTTTTTTTTCACCGCCGAAAGGTAAAGGTGATAAGGTTTAATCAAGGAGTGCGCAACGAGGAATTAATTACTTTTCTTACCAACGCGAATTTATCACCTAAAGATATTTTGTTAAGGGGAGGGCTAAGCAGTATTTTAAGAGAAGCCCGTCTTGAGCACATTGTAGTTGAAGATTTGGATTATTCACAGCTTTTAAAGGGTAATGATGGGGAAGAATCTAGCGATATCTGGTTATATTTACTGAAGAAGAGCCTTACCCAGGGTGATTTTAAGAAAATAGACGAGCTGGCTGACGGTTTTCAAAAAGTATTAACGGGGTTTCAAGTCAAAGATTTGGCGGATAGCGAAGAGATAAAAGGGAATATCAATGAACTTTTCAGTTATCTTAAAAATAAAGATAAGAGCAGGTTTTCTCAATGTTCAAAGGCTTTAACAAGGGCGATTTTAAAGAGTGGAGGCCGATTAAAAAAAGGTGAGGTTGATAAGTTGAGAATATTCTTGAAGGATTTAAACGCGGAAGATATTTCCAGTGTTTTACTGGAGCAATTTCAGGGTAAAGGTGAATTAGATCCTTTAAGCCTTAATTTATTTTCCAAACTCATTAACAAAGGAAAGCATGAAGAAGTTGCCGTGTCTTTAGCCAAGAGTTTAGAAGATGATGAGAGGTTAACGAAAAATACCAAGGTAGCAGCCGGTATTAGAGAGCTGATCTTTTTGCCGGATTCCTCAACCTACGAATCAAAAATTTACCATGACCGCCTGGCTTCGATTTTAGGAAATATTACTCTGGGTGCGGGTTTATCTTTTGACCGCAGCCATGTTGAAGGAAACTACCGTCTTATTCTCCTTGATTTATTTATCTTAGAACTAAGCTCAAAGAGGCTGGGGCTGGTTCTAGATAGCATTTTGCATGAGCTTGATAAGGTGCCGGAAGAGGCAAGCCCGGAATATGTGGAAAGTTTCATAAAAGCGTTGAAGGAAAAGAAGAAAAAAACACCGGAATTTAATTCTCTTTTTCCGGAAGTAAATAAACACATAGCTGCTTTTGCGGAAAAAGTCATCCTTAGCCAAGATCGCTTTTCGGATCCGGAGGCCTTAATAGATATTATAGATTCCAGCAGCGAGGGAGCAGAATTTTATCTGGATAAAATATTTAAGGAAGATAAAGTTAGTCCTTATATTCTAAAATTATTTTTTAAGCTTTTCCCGGACCAACTACCGCTTTTCTGCCAAAATTTTGACAAAAAGATTTCTAATATCCGGTTTGTTGAAAAAATTATGGAAAATTTGTTTACTCTGAAGCCGGCTTTGAGCCTTGAGATTCTTAAGCACATCTTTTCTTTGTCCAATGGCTTTTTAAAGGTAGAGGCTTTGAAAAAAATGAAAGAATTACATTTAGAGGACGAGGGACTTTTGCTTTCTGTTCTTGATAAAGGAGATTTTTTGCAGCGCAAGCAAGCCCTTTTAGCTATGCTTGGTAATTCTTTTTTGCTCTCTAAAGCCGCCGGAATGCTTCTGGCCATTTCCAATCCTTTGGGATTGAAGAGCAAGGTTATTGAAAAAAATTTAAAGCTTATAGGCGAAATTCCTTTTTCCCAAGCCAAGGTGTATTTACATGCGTTAAGTAAATATAAGTTTTTTTGGAATAGGAGTATAAGAAGAAAGGCTAAAAAGATTTTAGAGAAAAATGGAATTTGAAAGGATTGAACTTTTTTTAAAGAATCTAATGTCTTCCTGGGGGGCGGCTCGGGTGTACGGCACTGAACACAAGCTGTTCATAGGGTCTCTTGATGCGGTTTGTGATAGCTTAACGGCTGAATTGGCTGATAAAGATGAGCTGGTTATAGGCATATTGGGCCAGGAGTTAGCTAGTGGTGAGAATATATTTTTTGAATTAAGTAAAAAAACAGTTCAGTCTGTTGAACACCTAAAGAAGATAAATATTGAGAAAATAACCTTTCATAGGGGTATAACCAAAGAAGAGTTAAGCAAATTTATTTCTTTTCTCATCACTCCGGCAGAAAAAATACAATCTGCGCCTCAAGAGTATTCGTTAGCATTAGGAATAAGAAATATTGAGGTGAATAAAATTAAAGCTCCCGCAGAGAGTTCTTTTGGCCGGAGCGAAGCAGAAAAAATCGAATTTGTATGCTATAAAAATTGCCTGCAAAAGCTTTCTCAGTCTTTCGAAGCCTTAGTTAGCGATGATGCGGTTGATAATTTGAGTTTAAGATTTATTGTTAAGGATATTATGGAAAACTTAAGCGGTAAGTATCAGATTTTTTCTAAACTTAGGCAGACAAAGAGCTATGATATGAGTACTTTTATGCACCTTTTAAATGTAAGCATTCTTTCAATTTATTTTTCGCATGAACTGGGGTTTTCCCGTGATGATTGTCTGAGTATTGGTATTGCCGGGTTATTCCATGATATTGGTAAGCTTTATATTGCTAAGAAAATACTTCAGAAAAAGGATAAATTAAGCGAAGAAGAGTTTGATAGAGTGAAGAACCACTCCACCCTCGGCGCAGAAATTCTCTTGAGGCATGTAGATACTTTAACAACTCTGCCGGTAGTGGTTGCTTTTGAGCATCATTTGAGGTACGATTTAGGAGGTTATCCTAAGCTGTTTTTTCGGCATAAACTCCACATAGCTTCTTCAATTATTACGATATGTGATGTTTATGATGCCCTTACGTTGAGAAGGTCTTATAAGCGGGATTATTCTCCCGAGAGGATTTATGAGATAATGATGAAAGATAAGGGTAAGAGGTTTGACCCTCGTCTTTTGGATAAATTTTTTAAGGTAATGGGAGTTTGGCCTATAGGGACAATCGTTGAGCTTACAGACACAAGGGTAGGGATTGTAAGAAGCCAGAATGAAGATGATATGTTTTCTCCGGTGGTCGAGACGGTTAACGGAGTTAAAGATGAGCACATAAATTTGAAGATTAAAAAAGAGATAAAGATAAAACACTCGCTTAATCCCTTAGGAAAAGGTAAAGAGTACCTTAATTTGATTTAGGTAAATGAAAAAGAAAGTTCATATTTTTCATATTTCGGAATTTGGGGGACATAACAAAGCGGCCCAAAATTTGAAAGAAGCTCTTCTTTATAAGAATCCTCAAATAGATGTTTTAAGCCTAAACGGATTAGGCTATTTTTACCCCCGGGGGGAGAAAGTAGTCAACTCTATTTATACTACAGTCATAAAACACTTTCCATATCTTTGGGGCAGCATTTATGACCGTCGCAAAGTGATAAAGACCCTGACTCCTTACCGTAAATTAATAAATAGATTTGCTTTTTCCCGATTCAGTAAGCTTATATCCCGATATCCGCCGGATTGTTTTGTGGCTACTCAGGCTTTTCCTTGCGGTTTGATTGCTGATTTTAAAGAGAGGGAGGCTTTGGACATTCCTTTAGTCGCGATAGTAACCGATTACCATCCTCATCGTTTCTGGGTTCATCCTTGCGTTGACCGGTATATTGTTGCCTGCGGCGAGGCAAAAGATGTTTTGATCAGGGAAGGCGTGGATAAAGAAAAGATAAAAATACTGGGAATACCCATATCAGTAAAATTTTTAACCACTTATCCTAAGAAGCAGATAGCTCAGGAATTAGGTTTTGTGAGTGGTTTAGATTCTGTATTGATAATGGGGGGTGGATTAGGCATCGGGCCAATAAAAAGTATTGCTAAAAAATTAGATTCCCTTTCGCATAGTTTTCAGATTATAGTAGTGTGCGGCCAAAATGAAAAACTTCGTAAGTGGTTTATTAAAAACAAGGCAAAATTCAAAAAACCGATTTTTGTTTTTGGGTATACGGAAAATATTCATAAAATAATGGATTTTTCAGATATGATTATTACTAAAGGCGGAGGCATAACAATTTCGGAGGCTTTAGCTAAAGGTTTATGTATAATTGTTACTCACCCAATTCCCGGCCAAGAAGAAAGAAACCTCACCTATCTTTCTAAAATGCAGGCAGTGGTAGATGTCAAGCTTGCTAAAGATATAGGGGGGATTGTCGATTGGTTACTTCAAAATAAGAAAAAAATGTATTTTTTAAGAGAAAAGGCTAAAGAAAACTCTTTTATTGATTCTTCTTTGAGAATAGTTGATTTGATTTTAGAATTAATAAGTTAATGTATTATCTCTATCTCTTCGGCAAAGCAATAACTTCAATTCTTCCCCGAAATTTTTGTTATCTATCTGCCAGATTTATCGCGGTAGCTCATTATTATCTTTCCAAAAAGGACCGTGAAGCGGTAATTTATAATCTTTCTCCAGTGGTTGAGGATAAGAGTAAATTAAAAAATTATGCCCGGAATGTATTTGTCAACTTTGCTTATTACCTGGTAGATTTTTTTCGCTATTCAAAGCTAAACCGGAATTTTATAAAAAGATATGTAAAGATAAGCGGCCGCCAGAATCTGGAAATGGCTTTAGGAAAGGGAAAGGGAGTTATTGTCCTTGCCGCTCATTTAGGAAATTATGAACTAGCCGGAGCAATTTTGGCTCTTTTAGGTTACCCTCTTTCGGTAGTCGCGCTTTCACATAAAGATAAGCGAATAAATAGATTTTTTGATAACCAGCGTCAAAGAACGGGGATAAAAGTAATTCCTACAGGAGCAGCTATCCGCGGCTGCTTTTCTGCTCTTAAACGGGGAGACATGCTTGCTCTTTTAGGGGATAAGAATTTTTCCGGCCAGGGCGTAAAGCTCGAAATGTTTTCTAAATATGCTTATTTTCCCCGGGGAATATCCTTTTTCGCTTTAAAAGCTAAAGCACCTATTGTTTCTATTGTTTTAGTTCGTGAGAATAAGTATTTTTATCATCTGATTATCAGCGAAGCTATTCCTTACAGTTTGGATGAACAAGATGAGACAGTCGTAATTAAGCAATGCAACAAGGTGTTAGAAAAATACATAAAAAAATATCCTCAGCAGTGGTATATGTTTCAGAAGCACTGGCTAGACAAGGAGAAAAGGTAAAGAATGAAGGATGATGCGGAGGGAATGAGAGTCTGGGTGATAATTCCCGCTTACAATGAGAGATTTAGTTTAGCTGGTATTTTGGAAGAACTAAAGAACAAGAATCTTTCCGTTTTGGTAGTGGATGATGGCTCAATAGATAATACCTACGAAGTAGCCAAAAACAAGGCTGATTCTGTTATTAGGAATGATAAGAATTTAGGCAAAGGGGTATCCTTGAAAAAAGGAGTTGAGTATCTTCTCAAAAAAACTAACTTTGAGTATTTAATTACCATGGATGCTGATGGCCAGCACTCACCTTCAGATTTAGATGAATTTTTTCAGCAAGCATCCTCCGGAGCGCATTTTGTTGTTGGCAACCGGATGTCTAACCATTTGGGGATGCCGGGATTACGGGTTATCACTAATAAGTTTATGTCTTGGTTTATTTCCCGGATATCCGGGCAGAGGATACCGGATACTCAGTGTGGTTTCCGTCTGATTAAGAGAGAAGTTTTGGAGAAGATAAGAATAAATACGAATAATTTTGAGATTGAATCCGAAATTCTTATAAAAGCTGCCCGGTTGGGTTTTTCCATAAAGAGCATACCGGTAAAGAGTATTTATTTTAAAAGTTTGCGCAGCAGAATAAATCCTTTTGTGGATACAATAAGGTTTATAAAATTTATTTTACAATTAAAGAAATGAAAAAAGATTCTTTTGCCGGTTTAAGAGAAGAAATGGTTTCTTATCAAATTCTTAACCGGGGAATTAATGATGAGAAGGTTTTGGAAGCTTTTCGGAATATCCCTCGTCATCTTTTTGTTCCTGAAGATCAAAAGAGGCTTTCCTATAGTGATTCACCTCTTCCTGTTGGCTGCGGTCAGACTATTTCTCAGCCCTACATGGTGGCTTTAATGACTTTGCATTTAAACCTCAGCCCGGGGATGTCAGTTTTAGAGATAGGAACCGGCAGCGGCTATCAGGCGGCAATCCTTGCTTTTTTAGGAGCTCAGGTTTATACTGTGGAAAGGTTTTCTTCTTTGGCGAAAAAAGCAAAGAAAGTCCTGAATTCTTTAAGTATAGAGGTTGAGATGAAAGTTGGGGACGGGACTTTAGGCTGGCTTGAACATTCTCCTTATGACCGAATAATTGTTACTGCCGGCTCTCCCCGGATACCGGCACCGTTTATCGAACAGCTTAAGATAGGGGGAAGGATGATAATTCCAAAGGGTGTGAGATTCCATCAGAATTTAATTGTAGCAGATAAGATTTCTCAAGATAAAATAAATGAAAAGCAGGTTTGTGAATGTATATTTGTTCCTTTAATAGGTGAGCATGGTTGGGGTGAATGAGCTTAAAGTAATTGGGGTAGCGGCTTTACCCATTTTTGAGCTGCGCGGTGCTATTCCTCTGGGAGTGTCTTTAGGTATGCCCTTAGGACGTATCTACTTTTTGTCTCTTTTAGGTAATTTAATTCCCGTTCTACCTTTATTATTACTCTTTAAATATTTTTTTCATCATTTACAGAATATAAAATTCGTCGGTAAGTTTTTTGAGTGGTGGTTTTACAGGGTAGAGAAAAAGTCAAAGCTTGTTGAGCGTTGGGGTTTTTGGGGTTTAGTCCTTTTTGTGGCAATACCAATGCCGGTAACCGGAGCCTGGACCGGAACGGCAGCGGCAACGTTATTTGAGCTGTCAACGAGAAAAGCCTTTTTGGCGATCTTAATAGGTGTTGCTATCGCCGGGATAATAGTAAGTTTAGTGGCTAATTGCGCGGGGGCATTGATAGCCGGGTGAATTGTAAAATGGCAGAAATAGTAGAGAAAAGAATCTTAGTCGATAGTTTAGGGGTAAGAATTATCCAATTGAAGGTAAGAGCTCCTTCTATTGCTGAAAAAGCAAAACCAGGCCAGTTTGTGGTTCTGATGACGGGCGAGGAAGGAGAAAGGATACCGTTAACTGTGGTTGAGGGGGACACAAAGAAGGGTGTTATTACCTTAATTGTTCAAGAAGCGGGGTTAACTACCAAGCTTTTAGGCGCTTTAGAGGTGGGAAAATCCCTTTACGCTTTAGTCGGCCCCCTAGGACATGCCACTGAGATGAAAAAATACGGAAAAGTAATTTTGGTGGGAGGCGGAGTTGGCATTGCCGAGATTTATCCCGTAGCAAAAGGGCTGAATAAAGCTGGAAATCACATAACTACTATATTAGGAGCAAGGACAAAAGATCTGTTAATTCTGGAAGAAGAGTTAGGGGCGATATCCGATCAGTTGCTTATTGCTACCGATGATGGTTCTTATGGGCAAAAAGGCTTTACCACTGATATCCTGAAGAATCTTCTCTATCGACTATCGACTATCGACTATCGACTAATTTACGCTGTCGGCCCTATTCCCATGATGAGAAATGTCTCTTTAGTTACTAAAGATTCAGGGATAAAAACTTTGGTATCTTTAAATTCTTTAATGGTTGATGCTACCGGTATGTGCGGAAGCTGCCGGGTTACTGTGGGCGGTGAGGTTAAATTTACTTGCGTAGACGGTCCGGAATTTGACGCTTCTTTAGTTGATTGGGATGAATTAACCAAGAGAAATAAAATATACGCTGAAAAAGAAAAACATATCTGTAATCTTTATAAATTATGAGAAAAGAACCGGTAAAAGTAAAAGAAGTAGATCCGGGCCTTCGGGTGGGCAATTTTGACGAGGTTGTCTTAGGCTACAGCGAGGAAGATGCTCTTATCGAAGCTAACCGGTGTATTCAGTGCAAGAATCCTACTTGTATTGCCGGTTGTCCCGTGGCTATTGATATAAAAAAATTTATCTATCAAATTACTCAAAAAGACTATACCGGTGCTTACTTTACAATTAGAGAAAGGAATGATTTTCCTTCTATTTGCGGAAGGATTTGTCCGGCTGAATATCAATGCCGTAAAGCCTGTGTATTTAGCAAAAAGGGCCAGCCTTTTGCCTCTAAAGAAGCAATAAATATTCATTTGCTAGAGCGGTTTATTGGCGATTATGGGATAAAGCATTGTAGCCAGGCTCAACACTCAACGACTAACGCTCAACATAACAAGAAAGTAGCAATCGTAGGTTCCGGGCCGGCTGGTTTGTGTGTAGCCGGAGAGCTAGGCCGTCAAGGTATAAAATCAATTATTTTTGAAGGACTGCATAAGACCGGAGGAGTTCTCAGATATGGTATACCGCCTTTTAGGCTGCCCCGGGATATTTTGGATTTTGAGATAGATTATCTTAAAAAGCTAGGGGTTGAATTTGCGCTTAATGTTATTATAGGGAGGACGAAGACTTTGGACGAACTCTTCTTGGATAATTTTTCAGCTGTGTTTCTAGGCTTGGGTGCCGGGGTGCCGTCTTTTTTAAAGATAAAGGGCGAGAACTTATGTAATGTTTATTCGGCTAATGAGTTTTTAACCCGCAATAATCTTATGTCGGCATATAAATTTCCTCAATTTCATACTCCGATTAATGTCGGTGAGCATATAATTGTTATTGGCGGAGGCAATACCGCCATGGATGCGGCCAGAGTTGCTCTTCGTTTGCAGAAGATAAGAGGAATTAAACCGAATACTACAGTTTTTTACCGGCGTACTGAGACGGAGATGCCGGCAAGGCGCTTGGAAATAGAGCATGCTAAGGAAGAAGGTATAAACTTTAAATTTTTAGTTCAGCCAAGAGGGTTTATTGGCGATGAGTCGGGATTTGTAAGGAAAATAGAGTGCTTAGAGTGCTATTTGGGCGAAGAAGATTCGTCGGGGAGAAGAAGGCCTGTGCCTATTGAGGGAAGTGAATTTATAAAAGATTGCGATGTGGCTATTGTAGCAGTTGGTTTGGGTGCAAATACTATTCTTACCGGTGTTACTCCTCAATTGAAGGTTGATAAATATTCGGATTTAATAGTTGATTCTAAGACTATGCAGACTTCGCTTAAAGGTGTTTATGCCGGGGGAGATATAGTTGGTGGTGAAGGCACTGTTATTGAAGCAATGGGCATGGCTAAGATTGCAGCCAAAAGTATTATCGGTTATCTTTTAAATAAATAATAAAATAAAAGGTCTCCTTTTTAGAGCAGGGGGAGGTATTTTTTAAGTTCGTGCTGAGTGATCTGGATTCGATACTCTTCCCACTCTTTCTTTTTATTGAATAGAAATCTGCTAAAGATATGTTCACCAAGAGTATCACGTACAAACTTGCTATTTTCAGTTTCCGTGATAGCTTCAAGAAGATTCCCCGGTAAAGACGTAAGCCCTCTTCTTTCTCTTTCTTCCATAGCCATATGGTAGATATTAGGTTCAACCGGCGGGGTAAGCTTATATTTTTTTTCTATGCCTTCTAGCCCGGCAGCCAGCATTACAGCAAAGGCAAGATAGGGGTTGCAAGCCGGATCCGGACATCTTAGTTCTACCCGGGTTGCTTTTTCATTTCCCGGCCGATATGAGGGAACGCGAAGCAGGGCAGTGCGGTTTTTTTGAGCCCAAGAAGCGTATACCGGAGCTTCAAAACCCGTAACCAGCCGTTTGTAGGAGTTTACCCACTGAGCAGTCAAAGAACAAATTTCCCGGGCATGTTTTAACTGTCCGGCAATAAAGCTTTTAGCAATTGTTGATAAGTGATGTTTGTCTTTTTTGTCGAAAAAAGCATTTTGCTTTTTCGTAAATAGAGATTGATGGACATGCATTCCTGAACCATTCACTCCAAAGAGGGGTTTTGGCATAAAAGTAGCGTATACGCCATTCTGCTGAGCGATTTCTTTAATTACGTATTTACTGGTTATTACAGCATCAGCCATGGTAAGGGCATCGTTATATTTAAGGTCGATTTCATGCTGGGATGGCGCAACTTCGTGGTGGCTTGCTTCCATAGGTATGCCTAGCTGTTCTAAGGTTCTTACGGTTCTATTTCTTAAGGTATTGGCTAAATCATTAGGTATTAATTCAAAATAAGAACCTTCATCAATAATTTCCGGTTTTTTGTCAGATTTAAAATAAAAATATTCTATTTCCGGCCCCACATAGAATGTAAGGCCCATTTTTTCAGTCCTTGCCATTATCCGTTTTAAAACATGGCGGGGGTCACCGGCATAAGGAGTGTGGTCAGGATTGAGTATGTCGCAGAACATTCTGACAATTGGGTCTGTTTCTGTTGTCCAGGGTAATATTTTAAAAGTAGTTGGGTCCGGTAAGGCAATGATATCAGATTCTTGAGCTTCGGCAAACCCGGTAACTGAAGAACCATCAAAGCCTTTTCCGTGTTCTAAGGCATCCTTTAATTCCCCTTGAGTGATAGAGACGCACTTTAGAGTTCCTAAGATGTCTGCGAACCAAAGCTGTATTATTTTTATGTCGCTTCTATACACTTTCTCCAAGACTTCTTTTATAGCTTCTTTTCTGGGTTTTTTATCCGAAAGAACAAGCTGTGTTTGAGAGTATTTTTCTGTTTTGATTTCTCTTTCTGAATGAACCTGGTTTTTAGGTATTATGTATCGGTTTCCTACTTTTTCAGCATACAGATTTCCGTTTTTTATACGCTCTACAACAGCTTGACGGGAAATCCTTAAGATCTTTGCGGCTTGGGCCGGGCTTAAATATTCTTGTTCCATCTCTTAATCTCCTTTGTAAAGTAAAATATAGTAATACATTACAAGTGTAAAGCATAATTTTACATTTGTCAAGTATTTTTTATAGTTTTTTTACATTTTGCTAAAATAGAAGCAAATATTAGCCTTTTTAAGGGTTTTTAAGGAAAAACTGTTGATTAAAGCCTGGCTTTGACCAGGATAAAGAGTTTATGAGGTGGGTGTTATAAAGATAATATTTTTCTTGACTGAATGGTAAAAATGTTGGATAATCATTTCCAATGTGGATAAAGGCGTCCTTTCTGCTTACAATGAAGTAGAAGGGGCGCTTTTTCTGTTTTTAGGAAAATATATTTTATTATGGAGGGAAAGCTATGCCGCGATATGAAGATATTAAGAAAATTTTAATTATTGGTTCTGGGCCGATAATAATCGGACAAGCTTGCGAGTTTGATTATTCCGGCACCCAGGCCTGCAAAGCTTTGAAAGAGGAAGGGTATGAGGTTGTTTTGGTTAATTCCAATCCTGCCACCATTATGACTGACCCGGGTATGGCTGATAAAACTTATATTGAGCCGCTTACTATCGAAAGCTTAGAAATGATTATTGAGAAAGAGAGGCCTGATGCGCTTCTTCCTAATTTAGGCGGCCAGACCGCCCTTAATCTAACTTCTGGCCTTCACAAGGCGGGAATTTTAGAGAAATACGGAGTTAAAATTATTGGCGTTGCGGTTGATGCTATTGAACGCGGAGAAGATCGTCTTGCTTTTAAAGAGACAATGAATGAACTAAATATCCCTCTTCCGAAATCTGAAATCAGCCATTCTGTTGAGGAGGCTGAAGCTATAGCGCAAGATATAGGGTATCCGGTAGTCTTGCGGCCGGCTTATACAATGGGAGGAACCGGCGGAGGAATTGTTTATAACGTAGAAGAGTTAAGAACCATTGCGACTAGAGGATTGGCTGTAAGCCTTGTTCATCAAATTTTAGTTGAAGAAGCGGTTATAGGGTGGGAAGAGTTAGAGTTGGAAGTTGTACGGGATCACAAGAATCAGAAGATTACCGTATGCTTTATTGAGAATATTGATGCTATGGGTGTGCATACCGGGGATAGCTTTTGTTCGGCCCCTATGCTTACTGTAAAAGAAGAGATACAGAAGAAATTGCAAGAATATTCTTACCGAATAGTTGACGCAATCGGCGTTGTCGGCGGAACAAATGTTCAATTTGCCCACAATCCTAAGGATGATAGGTTGGTAGTTATAGAGATTAATCCCAGGACATCCCGTTCTTCAGCCCTTGCCTCAAAAGCAACCGGTTTTCCTATAGCGCGTATTTCGGCAAAGTTAGCTGTTGGGATATCAATGGATGAAATTCCTTATTGGAAGGAAGGAACGCTGGAGAAGTATGAACCCGGTGGTGATTATGTTGTTATTAAATTTGCCCGCTGGGCGTTTGAGAAGTTTCCTAAAGCAAAGGATGTTTTGGGAACACAAATGAAGGCTGTTGGCGAGGTAATGAGTATTGGAAAAACATTTAAGGAAGCATTTCAGAAGGCCATTCGTTCTTTGGAGATAGGCCGGTATGGTTTAGGGGTTGAAAAATTCAAAGCTCTTTCTCTGGGAAAATTAAAAGAAAGGTTAAGCGTACCTTCAAGTGAGCGGATATTCTTGATGTATGAAGCCTTGCGTAAAGGTGTTTCTGTTGATGAGTTACACAAAGTTACCCATATTCATCCTTGGTTTATTCAGGAGATGAAGGATCTTGTTGATTTTGAAGAAGAGATAGCTAAAGATGGATGGAAGGGGTTATCTGATAAAAGGTTAATCAAGGCAAAGGAGTGGGGATTTTCAGATAAGTATTTAGCCGGTTTTTTTAAGATAAAAGAGAAAGAGGTAAGAGAAAGGAGGACAGGGCTTGGAAAGATTTCTCACTACAATGCGGTTCCGGTTAGCGGGGTAAAAAATGCGGCTTATTATTACTCTAGCTATAGTGGAGAAGATGAGGTGCCGGTATCACGGAATAAGAAAATATTAATTTTGGGCGGCGGGCCTAACCGAATTGGCCAGGGTATAGAGTTTGATTATACTTGTGTCCACGCGGCCTTTGCTTTACGGGATGAGGGGTATGAATCAGTCATGGTAAATTGTAATCCTGAGACGGTATCTACCGATTATGATACTTCCAGCAAACTTTACTTTGAACCTCTGACAGTAGAAGATGTGTTGACTATTTACGAAAAAGAAAAACCTGACGGGGTAATTGTCCAATTTGGCGGACAAACGCCTTTAAATATTGCTCAAGAGCTAGAAGATAACGGTGTAAAAATTTTAGGCACAACGCCGAAGAATATTCGTTTAGCAGAAGACAGAGAATATTTTAAGGAGAGGATGATTGCTCTTGATATTCTTCAGCCTGAGAGCGGCATAGCGCGGTCATTGGATGAGGCTGTAGAAATCGCCGGGGAAATCGGTTACCCTCTTATGGTACGTCCTTCTTTTGTTTTAGGGGGGAGGGGCATGGAAATTATTTATAATGAGGGAATGCTGCGAAAATATGCCGAACGCGCCATTAAGGTAAATCCGGAATTCCCCATGCTTATTGATAGATTTCTCGAGCATGCCATTGAGGCGGAAGTCGATGCTCTTTCTGATGGAGAGGATGTACACGTTGCTGCCGTGATGGAACATATAGAGTTTGCCGGGGTTCATTCCGGTGATTCTGCTTGTGCTATTCCGACCAGGACCATAAAGCAAAAGCATCTAAAGATTATTGAGGAATATACTGTTAAAATAGCCAAAGAGCTTAGGGTTGCCGGGCTTATGAATATCCAGTATGCTATATGCGATGATAAAGTTTATGTATTGGAAGCTAATCCCAGAGCATCCCGGACAGTGCCTTTGGTTTCAAAAATTATGGGGCTTTCTATGGCACGCATAGCAACGCAGTTGATGCTTGGTAAAAAAATAAAAGATTTCCCGGAGCTTAAAAAACCTCGTAAGATTCCTTATGTAGGCGTTAAAGAAGCAGTTTTTCCTTTTAATATGTTTCCTGAAGTTGACCCCTTGTTGGGGCCCGAGATGAGGGCTACGGGAGAGGTTATGGGAATTGCTGATACTTTTGGGCTCGCTTTTTATAAAGCTCAGGTAGCCGCAAATTTAAAGCTTCCCCTGGAGGGAAATATCCTGTTTACCGTAACTGATAAAGATAAACCTGAAGTACTTCATGTAGCTAAAGGGTTTAATAAGCTGGGATTTAATATTTACGCTACAGAAGGAACCAGCCGTTTTCTTAAAGAAAACGGAATAAGCAATATAGAGGTAAAAAAACTTCACCAGGGAAGACCTAATCTTGCTGATATGATTAAAAACGGAGATATTCATCTTGTGATAAATACGCCTATTGGAAGTAATAGTAAATATGATGATAGCTATATTCGTATTATGGCTATACAGCAGAAGATTCCTTATATAACATCCATGGCTGCCGCTCTTGCCAGTCTTGAGGGCGTGGAGGCTCTTAGAAAGGAAAAAACTTTACCAAAGTCTCTTCAGGAATATCATAAAGAGATTAAGGATTAAGGAGGAATAGTAATGGCTAGACGGATAGGTTTTGATAATCAAAAGTACCTTAACGAACAAACAGAAGCTATACTGGAGAGAGTAGGGAGATTCAACAATAAGCTTTACCTTGAATTCGGGGGTAAGATTATTTTTGACTATCATGCTTCAAGAGTCCTGCCGGGTTTTAATCACAATGTGAAGATGATGCTTTTACAAAAACTAAAGGATAAAGCTGATATTATCCTTTGTATATATGCCGGTGATATTGCCCGAAGAAAAGTTAGGGCGGATTTCGGAATTACTTATGATGCAGATACTTTAAAACTGATTGATGATTTGCGGAGCTGGGGCATTAATATGGCCGCGGTGGTAATAACCCGTTTTGATAACCAGCCGGCAGCTGAAATATTTAAAAACAAATTAGAACGCAGAGGCGTAAAGGTTTATACTCATTCTTTTACAAAAGGCTATCCTACTGATGTGGATTTGATTGTAAGCGATGAAGGTTATGGGATAAATACTTACATCGAAACTGAAAAGCCTTTAGTTGTAGTTACCGGCCCCGGCCCGGGAAGCGGAAAACTTGCTACTTGCCTTTGCCAGCTTTATCATGAATATAAAAGAGGAGTAAAGGCGGGGTATGCAAAGTTTGAAACTTTTCCTATTTGGAATATCCCTCTTAAGCACCCGGTTAATATAGCTTATGAAGCGGCTACAGCTGATTTAAGAGATTTTAATCTTGTTGATCCTTTTCATCTGGAAACTTACCAGAAAACGGCAATTAATTATAACCGGGATGTTGAGGCTTTTCCTCTTGTTGAACGTATATTGGGAAAAATTACCGGGATTGGGAAAATGTATAAATCTCCTACGGATATGGGGGTGAATAAGGCCGGTTTTGGGATTATAGATGATGATGTAGTAAAAGATGCCGCAAAACAGGAGATCATTCGCAGGTTTTTTAGGTATAAGTGTGAATACGCAATGGGTCTTTGTGATAAAGGGACAGTCCAGCGGGTAGAGCTGATTATGAAAGAACTCGGCCTTCAATCTGAAGATCGCTGCGTGGTCAAACCGGCCAATGATGCTCTTTGTGAGGCTGAGAAAAAAAATAAAGGGCATGAAGGTGTTTTTTGCGGTGCTGCCATAGAGCTTGAAAACAGTTCTGTAATTACAGGAAAGAACTCAGACCTTATGCATGCAGCAGCTAGTCTTGTGTTTAATGCTATAAAGAAGTTAGCCGGGATACCGGACAAGATTCATCTTTTGTCTCCGGCCATAATAGAGTCAATAGGAAACTTGAAGAAAAATATTTCAGGTGTAAAAACAATAAGTTTGGATTTAGAAGAGGCTTTGATCGCTTTAAGTATCAGTGCTACTACAAATCCAACAGCCCAATTGGCTATGGAGAAACTTAAAGAACTTGGGGGGTGTGAGGTTCATACTACTCATATGCCTACTTCCGGTGATGAAGCCGGCCTGCGTAAGCTGGGAGTCAATCTTACTAGTGCGCCGAATTTTTCTTCCAAAAGTCTTTTTATAGTATAAATAAAAAAGGGGAGGCTTCTATTTTTTTTAAAAAGATAATCGTAGACGCAAAAAAACAGAAACGTCCCCTTTTTTTCAAATGATGGAGGTAACAAGATGAGCGGAATGTTTGGTGTGGTTTCAAAGGATGACTGTGCGGATCTTTTGTTTTATTCTACAGATTATCACTCCCACTTGGGAACTGAATATGGGGGCTTGGCGATTCTTGGAGACGAATTTGAGCGGCAGATACATAAAATATCTCAGAGTCAATTTAAATCGAAATTCTATGATGACTATAAGCAGATGAAAGGGAATAAAGGTATTGGCGTTATCAGCGCTCTTGAAGAACAGCCGATATATTTAAATTCTAAATTTGGCCCGTTCTGTATAGTTACCAATGGGTTTATCGAGAATGCTGAAGAATTAGTAGAAGGCCTTTTTAAAAAAGGGATTTCTTTTGCGGAGGTAATTAAAGGCGGAGTCAATACAACAGAACTCATAGCAAAGCTTATTGGCCAGGGAGATAGCATAATAGATGGCATAGAGAAGATGTTCTGCCGGATAAAAGGATCTTGCTCTCTTTTATTGCTGAATAAAGACGGGGTATATGCGGCAAGAGACAGATTCGGGTATACGCCTCTTGTAGTCGGAAAACGTGATGGCGTTTTCGCTGTTACTTCTGAAACTTGCGCTTTTCCAAATAATGATATTAAGATAACCAAATACGTAGAACCGGGTGAAATAATTTTGATAAGCGAAAGGGGTATAGAGCAGAAAAAATCCGGCGGAGATGTAAGCCAAATTTGCGCGTTTTTGTGGATTTATGCTGGATTTCCGGCATCAAGCTATGAAGGAATAAATACCGAAGTTGTAAGGGAAAGATGCGGACATCTTTTGGCTAAACGTGATAAAGATATAAAAGCGGATGTAGTTTCCGGGGTTCCGGATTCAGGAACGGCCCATGCAATAGGATATGCTATTGAGAGCCGTAGCCCTTACAGAAGGCCGTTGGTAAAATATACTCCCGGGTATGGTAGAAGCTATACTCCACCCTCTCAGGAGACGCGCGACTTGATCGCTAAAATGAAGCTTATCGCGATAAAAGAGATAATTGACGGCAATAGAATTATCGTTTGTGATGACTCTGTGGTAAGAGGGACCCAGCTTAAGAATTTTACTGTAAAGAAGCTTTGGGAGTCAGGTGCCAAAGAAGTTCACGTAAGGCCTGCTTGTCCGCCTTTAATGTTTCCTTGTAAATTCAATTTATCTACGCGCAGCATTCAGGAACTTGCCGCCAGAAGAGCTATTCGGAATATCGAAGGAGATGATTTAGAAGATGTTTCTGAATACGTTGACTGCGGTTCTGAAAAATATAAAAAAATGGTAGAGTGGATTGCTAATGATTTAGGAGTTACTACGCTTAGATATCAAACAGTGGATGATATGGTTGAGGCGATCGGCCTGCCTAAAGAGAAACTTTGTCTTTACTGCTGGACCGGGAAATGTTCAAGGACAACAAAACGCGCGAAAGAGAAGTAAAAAGGATCTTAGTGGATATTTTTCTTTACAAGTTAATGTTGGTATTGTATAATTTGGTTCGCTAAGGATTAAAAATGAAGACATTAAAGTTAGGAATACCTAAAGGGAGTTTGCAGGAGAAGACCTTAGAGCTTTTTCGTATGGGGGGCTTTAATATCTATCTGAGCCCAAGGTCTTATTTTCCTTCTATCGATGATAGTGAGATCAAAATTGTGCTTATACGGGCTCAGGAGATGTCACGCTATGTTGAAGAAGGGGTTTTAGATTGCGGGATTACCGGTGAGGATTGGATTTTAGAGAATGGTTCAAGTGTTTTAAAAGTAGCCCAGCTGTCTTATGCTAAAAGAACCCTTAATCCGGTAAAATGGGTGGTGGCGGTAAGAGAGGACTCTCGGATAAAGAAATTAAAAGATTTAAAAGGAAAGAGAGTGGCGACAGAGCTGCTAAAGTACACCAAAAGGTTTTTTAAAGCTAAAAAGATAAATGTGGAAGTGGAATTTAGCTGGGGCGCTACTGAGGTTAAGGTAAAAAGCGGCCTTGTGGATGCAATAGTCGAGCTTACCGAAACCGGAGAAAGCCTGAAGGCTAATGGTTTGAAGGTAATTGATGTGGTGTGCTCTTCAACTACACAATTTATCGCTAATAAGTCTTCTTATAAGAATAATTGGAAGAAGAAAAAAATACAGCAAATTTTGCTGCTGCTTAAAGGAGCTCTGGAAGCCAGGGCTAAAGTCGGCCTTAAACTGAATATAAAAGAAGAAAGTTTGACTAAGATTTTAGCTATTCTTCCGGCCTTGAAGAAGCCGACGATTTCCCATTTGACTCTAAAGAATTGGGTTGCTTGTGAGGTTGTTGTGGAAGAGAGCCAGGTGCGTAAAATTTTGCCTTTGTTGAAAGAAAATGGGGCTCAAGGAATAATAGAGTACCCTTTGAATAAAGTAATATATTAGTAGGGGTTAGTTCTTGTACCGGCCCGGATCAATCATCTTTTGGAGATAATATGCCTTGCGGGAAGAAAAAAAAATTAAAGAAAGTAAAAAGACACTGGTTTAAAAAGAGAAGAAAACAGCAAAGACATAAGGCGAAATAATCAGTAATGAGATTTTTTCTGATATTAATTATTTCCTGCTTCATTACTCCTTTATCCTTTTCTCAAAGTCAAAGGCCTCTCACCGTTCTTTACAGCCATTATTTAAAAGGCCTGGTTTATGTCGAAAAAGGGGAATATCTTCAGGGATTAAAAGAATTGGAAATTGCCAAAGCCCAAGACCCTAAATCTGCCCATATTCGTTTAAAAATAGCCTCGGTTTTAATTCGTCTGAATCGCCTTGAGCAAGCCGAAATAGTTCTAAAGGAAGCTAAAGCAATTGATCCTGATAACCTGGATATTCCTTTAGCTTTAATTTTGGTTTACTCTTACGGAGAAAAGAATGAAGAGCTGGAGGAGGAATATGAAGAATTTCTAAGTAAAGCTCATGAAAAGAAACCCGAAGACATAGGTATATCCGAATATTTAGCTCAATTTTATTTTTATAAAAAAAGGCCTCAAGAAGCGATTAAAGCATATGAGAAAATCTTAGAAATTAATCCTAATTATGTGGAAGCGTTTTTTTGGCTGGGTTTTCTTTATGATGAGTGCGGCCAACACGAAAAAGCCTTAAAGACCTGGGAAAGAGGCAGGGATATTGATCCTTCTTTTGCTCCCATTTTAAATTGCTTAGGTTATGCTTATGCTCAGGCGGGGATAAATCTGGATGAAGCTTTAGGGATGGTAAAAAAAGCCCTGGAAAAAGAGCCGAAAAACGGGGCTTACCTAGACAGCTTAGGGTGGGTGTATTTCAAAAAAGGGGAATTGGAGAAAGCCAAAAAGTATATTATTGAAGCTCTGGATTTGGTTAAGGATCCTGATATTTATGAACACCTGGGAGATATTTATATTGAGATGGGTGATAGGGAGACAGGGGTTGATTATTATAAAAAAGGGCTTTTGCAATTCTCTGATTCTGAAGATTTAAAATTAAAAGTCAAAAGATATGAAAAAGAAGATAAACCTTCTGAAGAGTAAAGCCAATATAATCAGAAAGTCGATTATCAAGATGCTAGCTGAGGCTAAGAGCGGGCATCCCGGAGGATCTCTTTCCGCGACCGAAATTGTTACTTGTCTTTATTTTGAAATTATGAATCACAGGCCTAAGGAACCGGATTGGCCGGATAGAGACCGGTTTCATCTTTCTAAAGGGCATTGCTGTCCTGTTGTTTATTCGGCTTTAGCATTGAGCGGGTATTTTTCTGCTGATAAGCTGATGAGTTTGCGAAAACTTGGTTGTCTTCTCCAGGGCCATCCTGACCGAAATACTCCCGGTATAGAAGCAGCCAGCGGTTCTTTGGGCCAAGGTTTATCTATTGCTTCGGGTATGAGCTTAGCAGCTAAGATTGATAAGAGAGATTATCGTGTTTATTGCCTCATGGGGGATGGCGAACTTCAGGAAGGGAATATTTGGGAAGCAGCGATGTCAGCAGCTCATTTTAAATTAGATAATCTTTGCGGAATTGTGGATTATAATCACTTTCAGATTGATGGAAGAATTGAAGAGATAATGGAGTTAGCGCCGTTGGTAGATAAATGGGAATCTTTTGGCTGGTATGTTATTCAGTGTGATGGACATAATATAGAAGAATTACTTAAGGCGTTTGCAAAAGCAAAAACTATTAAGCAAAAACCTACGGTAATTATTGCCGATACGATCAAGGGTAAGGGGGTATCGTTTATGGAAGGCGTGGTTGATTTTCACGGGAGAGCTCCCACTGAAGAAGAAAAAAGCATTGCTTTAGGCGAGTTGGACAAAAACGATAAAGAGGAAGAGTAATGGAAAAGGTATATTCTCGTGATACTTACGGAAAAACGCTTCTGGAATTGGGTAAAAAAGATAAGGACGTAATAGTTTTAGATGCTGATCTTTCCGGCTCAACGCGTACTTCTTTTTTTCGTCGAGAATTTCCTGAGAGATTTTTTAATTTTGGCGTTGCTGAACAAAATATGATGGCTACCGCCGCCGGTCTGGCTAGTTGCGGTAAGATTGTTTTTGTTTCTACATTTGCCATGTTCGCTACAGCCAGAGCCTTAGATCAGGTAAGGAATTCAATCTGTTATAATAATTTTAATGTTAAAATTGTAGCTACACATAGCGGAATAACTGTAGGTGAAGACGGTGCGTCACATCAGGCCTTAGAAGATATTAATTTTGTCAGGGCAATCCCCAATATAAAGATAATTGTTCCTGCTGATGCTCCTCAGGCCAAAGATGCAGTTATTGCCGCGTATGAAAACCCCGGGCCGTTTTATATTCGTTTAGGCCGTTCAAAGATTCCTACGCTTAAGATAAAGGATAAGTTTATTTGTGGAAAGGGACAGGTAATCGAAGAGGGTAAAGAATTAGCAATAATTGCCTGCGGTATTATGGTCTATGAAGCGCTAAAGGCGCGGGAAATTTTAAAAGAAAAAGGAATATCAGCAACAGTAGTGAATCTTCATACCATAAAGCCGATTGACGAGGATTTACTTGTAAATATCGCTGCTTCGCATAAGAAGATTCTTGTTTGTGAAGAGCATCAGGTTACCGGCGGCCTTTTTTCAGCTGTATCTGAGGTGTTGATTCGCAAGCGTCCGACACAGATTGAGCGTATCGGGATAGAGGATGAATTTGGCCAATCCGGTTCACCTCAGGAGTTGATGGATTTTTATGGCCTCTCCGCTAATTGTATCGCTGAGAAAGCACAAAAATTTTTGCGGTAGCAAAATCAAGATTCTAAGCCCTGCTAAAATAAACCTCTACCTTAATATAAGAGGAAAATATCCCGGTGGATTCTGTCGCCTAGAAAGTATCGTTGAGCGTATTTCTTTATGCGATGAGATTTCAATTATAGTAAAATCTCCTTCTGCGATAAATATATCCTCAAACGATAAAAACTTAGAAACCAGCGAGAATCTTGCGTTTAAGGCAGCCTATCTTCTAAAACGGCGGCTTAAGATTCCTTTTGGTTTTGATATTTTTCTTAAAAAAAATATCCCCATAGGTTCAGGATTGGGAGGCGGTTCTTCCAATGCCGCCAGTACTCTTTTGGGGTTGAATGAATTGCTTAATTTAGAGTTGGGAAAACAAGAACTCTATTCTTTAGGCGCTAAATTAGGCAGCGATGTTAATTTTTTCCTTTCCCAGAGTCAATTCGCTTTTCTAGAGGGAAGAGGTGAAAAAATAACTCCTTTTAGGGTAAAGAATAAATTTCATCATTTTATTATCTGGCCGGGAATAGCTATATCTACAAAAAAGGTCTATGCCGCTTTGAAAGTAAACCTTGCCGGAAGTATCTCGCTCGCCAATAAAAAGAGTAAACTTTGTAACGGGGCAAAATTGACAAAATTTTTTAATAATGATAAGATATTGAGGTATGCTCTTAAGAAAGGGGATATTTTTTTGATTAAAAAAAATATCTATAATACTTTAGAAAAAAAGGCTTTTGGCTTAAGCGGGAAGTTAAGGAAGGCGAAAACATTCTTAAAGAGGCAGGGTGTATTTTCAAAAGTAACCGGTTCAGGAAGTGCGCTTTATACGGTCGGCAATGTTATTTCTTTATCTAAGATAAACCCCGTTAGAGATGGGGTGTCTTTAGACGGCCGTTTATCTCTAAGCGGGGTAAAAAGATTGGTACCCAAAAAGTGGGTTGTATTTGAAGTTATAACTTTTTAACTGGAGGTCAATTCTATGGAGATTACAGAAGTCAGGGTTTCTCTTCGAGAAAGTGAAGGCAAAAGGCTTAAAGCTTATGCGACAATTACCTTTGATAATTCTTTTGTAGTAAGAAATATCAAGGTTATTGAAGGCAACAACGGTTTATTTGTCGCAATGCCGGCAAGAAAATTAAAACAATTCTGTCCTCGGTGTGGCAAGAAGGTCGATGTGGGCGGCCAGTATTGTAGCCATTGCGGAGTGCAATTACCTCCCTCTTCTCCTTCCCGGGATACTGAAGACAGCCGGCACGCAACGCATCAAGATTTAGCGCATCCTATTAATCAGGAATTTCGTGATTATTTGCAGAGTAAAGTTTTAGATGCTTACCATAACGAAAAATCATCATCGAAAAGTGAGCCTGCAAATGAAGAGGCCGCATAGCTTATAGTTTAAAAACAAGCTGCCCGGTGGTGTAATCGGTAACACATCAGGTTTTGGATCTGAGTTTCCTGGTTCGAGTCCAGGCCGGGCAACCAATTTCTTACTTTTTTTAGTAGTTGATTTTGTGAATAAAAAGCAAAATAATTTTCCCGGTGGTGTAATCGGTAACACATCAGGTTTTGGATCTGAGTTTCCTGGTTGAGCGACCGAGCGACGTGCGATAAAAGAAGGCGAGTTAAGCGAGGGAGTGCCGGGTAATCTCGGCGCCAGGCCCGGCAACCATTTTTTTACCTACACTATAATACCCTCCAATGAAAAAATAGAGATGAGTGTATTAATTAATCAAGATAAACAGCAAATATACAGGCTCTTACATAAGTACTGGGGGTATAACTCATTTCTTCCTTTACAGGAAGAAACGATTTTATCCATATTACAGGGTGAAGATAGCTTGACCTTGCTGCCTACAGGCGGCGGTAAATCTTTGTGTTTTCAATTACCGGCTTTATTAAAGAAAGGCATGGCTGTGGTTGTTTCTCCTTTGATTTCTCTGATGAAGGATCAGGTAGATAATCTTAAAAGTATGGGAGTAGCTTCGGTCTATTTAAATTCCAGTTTATCTTACGAGCAGCAAGCATTAGCTATGGAACAAATTTATCAAGGGAAGATAAAGCTTTTATATATTTCTCCTGAACGGTTACAAAATGAGCTGACTATAGAATTACTGGAATCTACCGCGCTTTCTTTTTTTGTAATTGATGAAGCTCATTGCGTAAGCCATTGGGGGCATGATTTCAGAGCGGACTATCGAAACCTTAAGACGATCAAAGAAAAATTTAACTCTGTAAGCGTCCACGCTTTTACTGCTACTGCAGTTCGGGAAGTGCAGGTTGATATTATAGAGCAATTAAAGTTTATCAATCCCAAAATTCATATTGGCCGGGTGGACCGTCCTAATTTAGTTTATAGAGTATTACCGCGTAAGCAAATATTAAAACAGATAATCGATGTTTTAAATAAACACCGTGATGAAGCCGGTATTATATATTGTTTGCGGCGCAAAGATGTAGATAGCATTTCAGGTGATTTAAAAAATCTTGGGATTAAAAATGTCAGCTATCATGCCGGCATGTCAGATAAAGAACGCCATATGGCTCAGGAGAAATTTGCCCGTGAAGAGATAAATATAATTGTAGCTACAATAGCCTTTGGTATGGGGATTGACCGTTCTAATATTCGTTTTATTATTCATACCGGTATGCCCAAGAGCATTGAGCACTATCAACAGGAGACAGGACGGGCCGGAAGGGATGGCCTTTTGGCTTCTTGTTATTTGTTTTACGGCGGAGGGGATTATCGATTATGGAGTTTTTTTGCTGAAGAATCTTCTGAGCGGAAAGTGTTGATAGAAAAGTTACGTTCTATGTATAATTTTTGCACTCAGCCCCAATGCCGGCACAGAGTATTGGTGAATTATTTTAATCAGAGTTATAATAAACATTCTTGTTGTGCGTGTGATTATTGCTTAAATGAGCTTGAGATGGTTGATAACGCGCTTGTTATAGGACAGAAAGTATTATCTTGTGTGACTGATGTAAGATATGAGCATTATGGTTTTGGCGCAGGTTATGTGACAGATGTATTAAAAGGCAAACTTACTGAGAAGATAAAATATGCAGGGCATCATAATCTATCAGTTTTCGGCACAATGCAAGAAGAGTCAGAACCTTTTATCCGGTATATGATTGAACAATTAACCGGCCAGGGCTTTTTATCTAAAGAAAGGGAGTTTTCCACGCTCCTGGTAACTGATACAGGAAAACAATTGTTAAACGGGGAGCTGCTTCCGATGCTGGCTAAGCCTTTGCTGAGAACTAAGAAAAAAGAGACTACAAAAAAGAGTAGGGAAAAACGGGAGATAGAATGGAGCGGGGTAGATCAGGAGTTATTCCAAATATTACGCGAAAAAAGAACAGAACTTGCCAAAAAAAAAGGTGTTCCGGCATATATTATATTCGGTGATAAACCACTAAGAGATATGGCGGCAAAAAAGCCTTTAACCAAAGAAGCTTTTTCTGGTATTTACGGTGTAGGCGAGAATAAATTAAAATCTTACGCCGATATATTTATTAAAATCATTAGAGATTATTAGTATTATTTACGAAGCGTGATTGATGTCTGTTTCTTTTTCTTGCAATTAGGGGTGGTAGTGGGTAGAATTTAGGTAAGTATGGAAAATTTTACAGCGATAATTTTAGCCGGCGGAGAGGGTAAGAGGATGAAGTCAACTTCTGCCAAAGCTCTTTATGATTTGATGGGCCAGCCGTTAATCTATTATCCCTTAAAAGAAGCATTGAGGTTAAAGAAATATATTAAAGAGATAATTGTTGTAACAGGACATGAGGCTGCGCTGGTTGAGGAGAAAGTAAGAAAATGCTTTTTGGGCAAGGGTAAAATAAAATTTGTCTATCAACCCCAAAGATTAGGGACCGCTAATGCTTTGGAGATAGCTTACAAAAAAGCAAAGTATCAGAACACTTTGGTTCTTTGCGTAGATACTCCTTTGATAAGGGCTCAGACTCTTAGGGCATTTATGCTGTCTTTTTTAAAGCAGAAATCATCTTGCTCAGTGCTTACTGCTGATATGGTTTCAGAAAATTCGCTTGGGGTTATTTTAAAAGGTGAGAAGGGAGAGCTAAGGGCTATTAGAGAAAAAATTTCGTCTAATTTTAAAGCAGAAAAAAGCGGTTTAAAGGATATTAGCGAAGAGGTGAATAGCGGAATATATTGCTTTAAGCGTAAGGCGTTAAAAAAGAATATATTTCGGATAAAAAAGAATAAAGTGAAGAACGAATATTTTCTCACTGATATAGTGGAAATTCTTTATAAGCAAGGGGAGAAGCCGGATACTTATTTTTTAGATAATTTTGAGGAAATTTCAGGTATAAATACTCAAAAAGACCTTTGGAAAGCAGCTAAAGCGATGCGTTACAGGCTGTTAGAAGAATTTGCAGCCTCGGGAGTTAAGATTATTGACCCGGAAACTACTTTTGTTGAGACTGGGGTGGTAATCGGGAAAAATACCATAATTTACCCCTTTACCTTCATTGAAAAAGGTGTTATAATTGGCAGCAATTGTTCCCTGGGTCCATATATACGGTTACGAGGAGGCAGCTTTATTGGGAATGATACTCAGGTGGGCAACTTTCTGGAAATAAACCGTACCCGAATAGGAAGAAAAGTGAAGGTAAAGCACTTTGGTTATTTGGGGGATACACAAATAGCTGAGGGAGTTAATATTGGTGCCGGAACAGTAGTAGCTAACTACGACGGTAAATCAAAACAAAAGACCAAAATTAACAAAGGCGCTTTTATCGGGTCCGATACTGTTTTAGTGGCGCCGGTTAAAGTGGGTGAAGGCGCGGTTACCGGAGCCGGGAGTGTGGTAATTAAAGATATTAAGCCTAATACGATAGTAGTGGGTGTTCCGGCAAAGAAGTTAAGAAAAAAGGGAAAAAGAGGGTAGGATATGGATAAGATGGTAGTTTTTAGCGGTACAGCCAATAAGAAATTAGCTGAGAAGATTTCTAAGAGTTTAAAGGTCAAACTGGGAAAATTAGCTGTTTCCCGCTTTAGCGATGGAGAAGTCGGGGTAAAGGTTTATGAGAACGTAAGAGGAAAAGATGTTTTTATTATCCAGTCTACTTGTACGCCGGTAAATGAAAATTTAATGGAGTTGTTAATTATTCTTGATGCTTTGCGCCGGGCTTCTGCTTCCAGAATAACCGTAGTAATTCCTTACTTTGGCTATGCTCGCCAAGATAGAAAAGACCAGCCCAGGGTTCCGATTACCGCTAAGCTGGTAGCTAATATTTTAGATAGTGCCGGAGCGAATCGAGTATTAACTTTGGATTTACACGCCGGGCAGATTCAGGGTTTTTTTGATATCCCCGTGGATCATCTCTACGGAATTAATACTATTGTGGATTATTTTCGGAGAATAAAGATTAATAATTTAACAATTGTTTCTCCTGATGTGGGAGGAATAAAGATGGCCCGGGCTTATGCTAAAAGATTTCGGGCCGGGTTGGCGATTGTTGATAAGAGAAGGAATACTCCCGAAGCTACAGAGGTTATGCATATATTAGGAGAGGTTGAAGGCAAGAATGTTATTATAGTTGATGATATAGTCGCTACCGGTTCATCTTTAATCGAGGCGGCTAAAGCTTTAAAGAAATCCGGAGCAAAGAAGATATTTGCCGCTATTACTCACGGCATTTTGTCTAACGGCGCGGCAGATAAAATAGATAAATCTTGCATTGATTCGTTGATAATCACCGATTCTATTCCTTTGGACGGGAGTAAGAAGTCTAAAAAGATAAAGGTTGTTTCCGTAGGCAGTCTTTTTGCCGAGGCAATAAAGAGAATCCATTTTGAAAAATCAATAAGTGTACTTTTTGATCAATAGGGAGATAATATTATGGAAAGGGTAAAAATTAAGGTTGAGAAGAGAGAAATAACAGGTAAGGGAGGCGTAAAAAGATTACGCGGACAAAATCTTTTACCGGCGGTAGTGTATAGTGAGGATATTAATATTATTTTGACTATTTCCGTAGACAGCTTAAAAATTTTGCGAAGAATGCATTTTTCTGAGAGCACTGTAATTGATATGGAAATAGCCGGCGATAAGAAGCTTAAACCCCTTCAGGTTCTTATCAAAGACATCCAATATCACCCTCTTACTGAAAAAATTATCCATATTGATTTTTTAAAGGTTTCTTTAAAGGAAAAGATAAAAGTGCATGTTTCTATAGTTCTTAAAGGAGAACCAAAAGGAGTTAAGGAAGAGGGGGGAGTCCTGGAGCAGACTTTAAGAGAGCTAGAGGTAGAAGGTTTGCCTTTAGATATTCCTGAAAAAATAGAGCTGGATGTTTCAGAATTAGGCATTGGGCATTCACTGCATGTTTCTGATTTGGCTATTTCCGGCAATATAACAGTTATAACTGACCCTCAGTCACCGGTAGTTACAGCTTTAGCGAAGAAAGAAGAAGTTGAGGAAGAGGTTTTGGCTGAAGAAGGAGAACCTGTTGCGGAACCCGAAGTCATTAAGGAGAAAAAAGAAACCCCGGGGCAGGAATCCGGTAAAGAAGAGGAAAAGAAAAAAGAATAATTTTGCATAGAGTGAAGATTATCTTTGGCTTAGGCAATCCCGGCTCCAAATATAAGAATAATCGGCATAATGTTGGCTATATGGTTGTTGATAGCCTGGCGGTTAGCCAGGGTATAGCGTTTAAAAAAAGCTTTAACGCGAAAGCCTATATAGCTAAGAAAAAAGAGCCTCAAGGCTGGATTTT
Source organism: Methanosarcinales archaeon (assembly GCA_048634245.1). Taxonomy (GTDB): domain Bacteria; phylum Omnitrophota; class Gorgyraeia; order Duberdicusellales; family 4484-171; genus Susulua. The sequence continues at coordinate 70,066 of JAIWAR010000001.1, forward strand.
TTTGGTTAAACCCCGTACTTTTATGAATAATTCGGGGTTATGCGTAAAGAAAGTTTTAGATAAATATAAGGTTTTAAAGGAAGATGTTTTGATAATTTACGATGATGCTGACTTGTCTCTGGGAATGATTCGTCTTAGGGCTTGCGGTTCTTGCGCCGGGCATCGAGGCATGACATCGATAAAAGATGAACTTGGGAGTGAGGAGATTAGCAGATTAAGAATAGGCATCGGCAACTCTAAGAATATTGAATTATCCGATCATGTTCTTTCTGACTTTTTTCCATCAGAAAAAGGGATTTTAAAGAGTGCTGTTCAGGAAGCGGTATCCGCGACCGGGGATTGGATTGATAATGGAATTGATTTTGTAATGAGAAAATACAATAAGCGAGGAGGAAATAGTGAATAGGGATTACGAGAGTATGATGATTGTAGGGCCGGATCTGGAAGATCAAGCACGGGAAGATATTTTCGCTAAAATTACCAAACAAATTAAGGATTTAGGCGGAGAAATTTTAGCTTCTAAAATATGGGCTAAGGAGAGAAAATTTTATTATTTTTTACAAGGAAGAGACGCTGAGAAAAAGAAGTACGACAAAGGTTGTTATTGGCTTATTAATTTTGCCCTGGACAAAGATAAGCTTTTAGAGTTAAAGGAAACGATAAGGTTAGAGGAGAGAATATTGCGAAACCTTATTATAAATCGGGAAGGTAAAATTAAGTCCGAAATTATTAGTTAGTTTAGGTAGGGGGCAGAAATGGTTGAACTTAATAAGGTACTGTTAATAGGGAATCTGACTCGGGATCCAGAGTTAAGGTATACACCGCAAGGCACAGCAGTTACAACTATTGGGATGGCCTTGAATAGTTCGTTTAAAGATAAAAGCGGCCAGATGCAAAAGGATACTTGTTTTATTAATGTTGTTGTCTGGGCGTATTTGGCTGAAGTTTGTAATCAATATTTGCAAAAAGGAAGGCTTATTTTTGTTGAAGGAAGGCTTAAATCAAGAAGCTGGCAAAATAACGAAGGTAAAAACAGAAGTGTTTTGGAAGTGGTGGCTTCAAGAGTGCAATTTATGTCCCAAGGCGTAAAGCAAGAGGCCCAGGAGGTAGATTTGGGAGAAGAACCTCAAGAGCCGGTAAGTTTAGAAAACAACAGTGAAAAAATAGGAGAGGCGATTTAAAATGTTAAGGAAAAAACCAAAAGAGGGTAAAAGAGCTCCCCGAAGAGATAGCAGGGTTAAAGTTAAGAAGGATTGTGTTTTTTGCAAAAATGATTTAGATATAGATTACAAAAATATCGAACTTCTTGAACGCTATATTTCTTCTCGAGGGAAGATTCTTTCCCGGAATATTAGCGGTAATTGCGCTAAGCACCAGCGGAAAGTAGCCCGGGAAGTTAAACGGGCGAGATTTCTTAACTTGATCCCTTATACCGGGAGAGTTTTCTCTTAAAATATTGGTTGAAGCCGGGGCTCAATCAAGGGGGCGTAGAGGATGAAGGTAATTCTTCTTAAAGATTCAAAAAAACTGGGTAAAGTTGGGGATACGGTAAAGGTTAAAGATGGCTATGGCCGCAATTACCTTATCCCTCAAGGGTTAGCTCTTACGGCTATAGAGAAAAATTTCAAACGGACTGAAGAGTTAAAAAGAGTCAAAGCCAAGTCAGAAGATAAGAAAAAACAAGGGTTCCTTGAGCTAAAAGAGAAGATTGGAAAAATTTCTTTAACTATTGCCGCTGAGGTAAAAGATGATGAAAGGCTTTACGGAACTATTGGCGAGCCTCAAATTTTAAAACTTTTGCAGTCTGAAGGGGTAGAGTTAAATAAGAATACCTTAATAATAGAGGAGCCGATAAATAAGCTGGGAGTTTATAATTTAAAAGTAAACCTTTATCTTGGGGTAGAGGCGGTTTTGCGCGTTTGGATTGTGAAAAAGTAATTAACCTGTAAGATATATATTTTAGTCAAAAAATTGAGTAAATATAAGAAAAACTTACAAGATGAGTGTAGATAGTCCCACCCGGCACTTAGATAAAATTCCGCCTCAAAATATTGAAGCAGAGATGGCTACTTTGGGGGCAATGCTTCTTGATGAAAAAATTATAGCAGAAGTTCTTGAGTTTATCGATGAAGAGTCTTTTTATAAAACAGAACACCAGATAATTTTCAAAACCATTCTTTCCCTCTTTGATACCCGTAAAAAAATAGATATCCTAACGGTTTCCGAAGCCTTAAGCAAAAAGAAGGTATTGGAGAAAGTGGGGGGCAGCGTTTATTTAGCTACTCTAGCCGATTTTGTTCCCACCTCTGCTAATGCCGCTCATTACGCGCGTATTATTAAAGAAAAAGGAATTTTACGTTCTTTGATAGATAGCGCCAATAAAATCGCTTCCTCTGTTTATAAGGAGCAGGAAGATGTCAGTAGTATTTTAGATAGGGCCGAGAAACTGATTTTTGAAATAAGCGATCGCCGGGTAGAAGGCAGCTACGTTCATATAAAGGATATAATTAAAGATGGTATAGAACTTATTGAGTCTCTTTATCATAAAAAATCACGGGTGACAGGAGTGCCTACGGGATTTAAAGATTTTGACTTAAAGACCGCCGGCTTACAAAAAGGTGATTTGATAATTGCCGCCGGCAGGCCTTCAATGGGTAAAAGTGCCTTTGTCACTTCTATTGCCGGTTATGTTGCCATAGAAGAAAAAATACCGGTAGCTATTTTTAGCTTAGAGATGTCTAAGGAGCAGCTTATGCAGCGCTTTTTATGCGCGGAGGCAAAGGTTGAGATTAACCGGGTTAGAACCGGATTTCTTGCTCCTTCAGAGTGGCCCATTTTAACTAATGCTGCCGGAAAATTATCTGAGGCTCCTATCTACATTGATGATACCCCGGCTATGAATATTTTTGAAATAAGAGCAAAGGCAAGGCGATTAAAGGCGCACCATAATATTCAACTTCTCCTTGTAGATTATCTGCAGTTAATTAGAGGTACGCGCAAGGGCGATAATCGCCAGCAGGAAATATCAGATATCTCTCAGAGCCTGAAAGCCTTAGCCAAAGAACTGAATCTTCCGGTGATTGCTGTAAGCCAGTTATCACGGGCTGTTGAGTCACGGGAAGGCCATCGTCCTAAACTATCGGATTTAAGAGAATCGGGAGCGATTGAGCAAGATGCCGATGTAGTTGTTCTTTTGTTTAGAGAGGAATATTATAAGCCTACTGATGAAAATATTGGCGTAGCAGATGTTAACATTGCCAAACAGAGAAATGGGCCGGTGGGAACCATTAAATTGACTTTTTTGAAGGAGTATACCAAGTTTGCTGATATGGCCAGAGAAAAGGAGGATTGACTTTGATAAATAATATCTTTATAATAGTTAAAATGATTCGAAAATTCCTTTTATTCTTACTGCTTTTTTGTTTTGCTTTAACAGCATACCCCAATGACTTTATACTTCGTATTGATATTGAGGGAAATGAGCTTGTCAGCGATGCTACCATTATTTCTAAAATCAAGATTCGCGCCAGCCAAATCTACAATGAAAATGTGATTAATGAAGATGTAAAAAATCTTTATACTACGGGTTTTTTCGAAACCGTAGAGGCCCAGAAAGAAGATACTTCGGAAGGGGTTGTTGTTCTTTTCAAGGTTAGAGAGAAGCCCCTTCTCAAAGGTATAAGTATTGAAGGGATGCGTTTTATTCGTAAGAATAAGATTTTGGATTCGCTGGATATAAAAGAAGGGTCTTTTATTGACGAATATAAGGTGAGGGAGTCGGTAAGGAAAATAAAAGATCTTTATAGTGCTAGAGGTTTTTCTCAGGCTGAAGTTGTTTATCAAATAATTCCTCTAAAGGATGAGAATAAAGTTACAGTAAAGCTGGTTATTAGCGAGAAAGGAGTTTTAAAAGTCAGAAGTGTAAAAGTTAGAGGGAATAAGAGCCTAACTGCGCGTAGAATTATAAAATTAATGAAAACCAGAAAAGCCTGGTTATTCAATCGGGGAGTTTTCAAGGAAGAAGTTTTAAAAGATGATAAAAGAAGGATAACCGATTTTTATAAATTAAAAGGGTTCAGCGATATGCTTGTGGATATTGATATTGAATATTTACCCAAAGGGGTATACCTTACTGTTAATGTTGACGAAGGCAGGTGTTATCGCGTAGGGCAGATAAGCATAGAGGGCGTAAGAGAGATTTCCCTTGAAAGCGTAGTTTCAGCTATGGAATTAAAAAAAGAAAGCATTTTTAGCGAACAAGCTGTCTACATAGACTCTTCACTCATAAGAGAGGTCTACGTAAATAAGGGCTATATATTTTCTCAGGTTGATTCTATTAGCTTCTTTAACCCCGAAACCGAAAGAGTGGATATTACTTATAAGGTTATTGAAAATGATATTGCTTATATTGAGGATATAAATATTAAGGGAAATATTAAGACTAAAGATAAGGTGATTCGGAGAGAATTAAGGGTTTATCCCGGAGAAAGGTTTGATGGTGAGAGGGTAAGAAAGAGCAAGGAAAGATTGGAGAATTTAGGTTTTTTTGAAGAAATAAGATTTGGTACCGAACCGGGGTCGCAGCCCAATAATGTTGATTTAGTTGTTGATGTGAAAGAAGCAAAAACAGGATATTTTAGTTTTGGGGGAGGGTATAGTTCTATTGATGAGTTTATGGGATTTATAGAAGTACGGCAGCGTAATTTTGACTATAGAAATTTTTCTACTTTTACCGGAGCCGGCCAGGATTTAAGTATAATGTTTAGTATGGGAACTTTGACTGAACGCTATCAATTAAGCTTTACCAATCCCTGGATATTTGATAAACCGGTTTCATTTGGGTTTGATGTGTATAAGCGTGGGCATAAGCAGGATGATAATGTCGGTTATGCTTATGATGAAGAGATAAAGGGTGGAGCATTGCGCTTGGGTAAAGAATTTAACGATTATTGGAGGGGTGGGATTGCTTACAGGTTTGAAGAAGTTACGATTAGCGATCTCGTCGAAGATGCCTCTTTGGGGCTTAGAGCTGAGGTTGGGACTACTGACTTAAGCAGCGGCGAAACATATATAAGTTATGATAACCGTGATAATGTTTTTTCTCCTTTAAAAGGAATTTATACGCGAAATACTTTTCAGCTTTTCGGAGGGCCTTTTGGCGGGGACAAGGATTTTCTTAAATGCTTTGGACGGATAAGTTTTTATATTCCCGTGCCCAATAAAGCGGTAGTAGAGCTAAGGCTTCGAGGTGGCATTGCCGAATATTTTGGTGATACCAAAGAAATACCTATTTACGAGAGGTTTTTTGCCGGCGGCGCTTCCACTGTTCGCGGCTATCGGGAGAGAAAAGTGGGGCCTGTCTATACGGACAGTTTAGATCCGGCCGGCGGCGACAGGATGATTATAGCTAACGTCGAGTATACTTATCCTTTGGCTGACTTTCTTAAAGTTGCTACTTTCTTTGATAGCGGAAAAGTTTGGGGAAATAAAAGCAGTGGTGTTGAGGATGGCGAATTTAAATCCAGCATTGGTTTAGGTTTTCGGGTAAAGACTCCTATAGGGCCGGTAAGTGTTGATTATGGATGGCCTCTGGATAAGGAACAAGGCGAAGAAGGTAAAGAGGGAAGGTTTCATTTTAATGTAAGCAGAGCATTTTAGACCCCTCGGAATACTCGGGGTTAATTTTCTCAATTTGGCAATTTCGAAAACTAAGGAGGTATAAATATGAAAAAGATTTTTGGTTGTTTATTAGTTTTTGCAGTGATAATGTCATTTTCTTCTACCTGTTTTTCTAAGGATTTAAAAATCGGATATGTGGATATATTTAAGGTTTTTAATGATTATGAAAAGACTAAAGATTACGATAAAAAATTAGAGAAGAAGAAAAATGATGTTGAAAAAAACCTAGAGGCGAAAAAAACGGTTATCGAAAAGCTGCAGAATAAAATGAGCTTGCTTAAAGAGAATAAAAAAGCCAAGGAAGAAGAAAAACTTAAAAAAGAGATTCAAGAATATCGGGAGGTAGAAAGAGAAGCATTTACTGATATAAAGAAAGAAAGAGACGAGAAAATGAAGAATATAGTCGAGGATATTGATAAAATAATCGAGGATTACGCTAAGAAGAACGATTTTGACTTAGTGGTTAATTCAAATGCTATTCTTTATGGGGCGAAAACCATGGATATTACTTCGCAAATTCTTAAGATTTCCAACAAGAAATACAAAGAAAAATAAGCTTAAGAAAAGATGAAATTTACTCTTAAAGAAATCGCGCGCTTAGTCGGCGGAGAAGTAGTTGGCGATCCCAATATCGTTATTACCGGTATTTCGGGAATCACAGAAGCTAAAGGCGGGGATATAACTTTTTTGGCTAATTCCAAGTATTTTCCTTTAGCAAAAACAACCGAGGCAACGGCAATAATCACTTCCCGGGAGGATATCGAAATTACCAAACCCGTGATTAAGGTTGATGATCCTTCAATGGCTTTTACTAAGGTAGTCGGCCTAGCCGCTTCAAATGGGATCAAACATCCTCAGGGGATTCATCCTACCGCGGTAATTTCTTCCGGCGCTCATATTGCAAAGGATGTAGCTATTGGTGCTTATGCGGTTATCGCCGAAGGTGTTGAAATAGGGCAGGGAACAATTATTTATGGCGGATGCTATCTTGGTGCTCATACTAAAGTAGGTAGAGATTGCCTTATTTACCCTCATGTAACTTTGCGAGAACAGACAGAGGTTGGTAATCGAGTGATTATTCATTCAGGAGCTGTAATCGGCAGCGATGGGTTTGGGTTTGCTATAGTGGAGGGAGTGCAGGAGAAGATACCGCAAATCGGAATTGTTTTTATAGAGGATGATGTAGAAATCGGCGCGAATGTTACCATTGATAGGGCTAGGTTTGATAAGACCCTTATCGGTAAAGGTACTAAAATAGACAATCTTGTTCAAATCGCCCACAATGTAGTTACCGGAGAGCATTGTATTATTGTTGCTCAAGCCGGTATTTCAGGAAGTACTGTTTTAGGTAAAGGAGTAATTTTAGCCGGGCAAGCCGGAATAGTAGGGCATATTCGTATTGGCGATAAAGCGGTTGTGGCAGCTCAGGCCGGAGTAACGAAATCTGTTGCTGCCGGTGTCAAAGTTTCCGGATATCCGGCAAAGCCCCATGAGGCGGCACTAAGGGTGAATGCTTGTTTGCAGCGCTTGCCCGAACTTTATAAGAAAATAAAAGAACTCGAAAAAAAGGTAAAAAGCTTAGAGGGAGACTTAAAGAATGCCAACGGATAGACAAAGAACGATTAAAGGTAAAATATTATTAGAGGGCGTTGGCCTTCATACCGGGAAAAAAACTAAGTTAGAACTTTTGCCGGCATCCGCGGATACAGGAATAACTTTCTTAAGGAAGGACATTGAATCTTCTTTTTTGATTAAAGCCAATTCTTATTCTGTTTTAGACCCTAACGCATTCCCCCGGCGTACTTCTATAGGCGTAAATGGAATGAACGTGCATACTGTGGAGCATTTGATGGCAGCTTTGCATCTTTTAGGTATTGATAATATACAGATAAATATTTGGGGAGAGGAAATCCCCGGCTTAGATGGTAGTGCTAAAGATTTTGTAGAAAAGATAAGAGAAGTTGGCTGGCAGGATCAGGAACCTTCGCGTAACCGCTTAATGGTAAGAGAACCTCTATGGGTTGAAGAAGATTCCGGCAGTATTGTTATTTTGCCTTATCATAGTCTGCGTATATCTTATGTTTTAAACTATGATAATCCGGTAGTTGGTGCCGGTTATATCGATGTAACAATTAAAGATGACTTAAAGGATGATCTTTATGAAGCCCGGACTTTTTGCTTGGAGACTGAGGTTAAGCCTTTATTAGATATGGGATTAGGAAAAGGCGCGAATTATAAAAATACTCTGGTTGTGTCTGATGAGAAGATTCTGGATAATGAGCTGCGTCTTGACAATGAGTTTGTTAAGCATAAAATTTTAGATCTAATCGGTGATTTATATCTAGCCGGCCCGATTAAAGGGCATGTGATTGCTATTAAAAGCGGCCACTCTTTAAATATAAAATTATTGGAAAAGCTACGTAAATATAAAGAGAGATCTCGCAGCGCGGGAGTAAGATCACAGACCTTTTATACTCCTCAAAAGGAGGAACTTAGCACCGAAGAGATAATGCAGATATTACCTCATCGATATCCTTTTCTTCTTGTGGATAAGATAATTTACCTTGAAAAAGGCAAGAAAGCTGTTGGTATAAAAAGCGTTACTATGAATGAGCATTTTTTCCAGGGGCATTTTCCCGGTAAACCGATTATGCCGGGAGTATTGATTGTGGAAGCAATGGCTCAGGTGGGTGGAGTACTTATGCTGGTATGTGAGGAACATAGAGGTAAATTAGCTTATTTTATGGCGGCAAACAAGGTTAAATTCAGAAAAACCGTTGTACCCGGAGACAGGCTGGTTATAGAGGTTACCGCTGGGAGAATAAGGAGCAAAACAGGTTCGGTTATTACCAGGGCTTTGGTTGATGAAAAGGTAGTTGCCGAGGCTGAGCTTATGTTTGCCATGGTAGAAGCTTAAACTTTCTGATTAAAGCTTAGCTTTGATCATGTCATGCTTTGACTTTTTATTGCCTCGCCTTTACTTTTTTGATATAATTATAAACAGTTAGTATTTTTAACGGTTATAAAAAAACGGGGGAAAGGTGTCTGTTTATATTGATCCTAGAGCTATAGTCAGCCCGAAGGCGCAAATAGGTAAAGATGTAAAAATCGGGCCGTATGCAACAATCTCAGAGAAGGTCAAAATTGGCGCCGGATGCGTTATTGATTCTTTTGCCCAGGTCTTAGGCTATACCACTCTTGGTGAACGCTGTCATATTTTTCCCTATGCTGTTGTAGGAAATATACCCCAAGATTTAAAATATAAAGGCGAGATAAGTTTTTTGGTTATCGGAGATAATAACCGGATAAGAGAATTTGTTACGATTAACCCCGGGACAGAAAAAAACGCGACGACGACTATCGGTAACAATAATCTTATTATGGCTTATTCACATATTGCCCATGATTGTGAAATCGGTAATGATAATGTTTTAGCTAACGCCGCTACTTTGGCCGGTTATGTCAAAGTAGGGAATAAAATAGTGGTGGGAGGATTGGTGGCAGTGCATCAATTTTGTCGCTTGGGAGATTTTTCGATGATAGGGGGGTGTTCTAAGGTTGTTCAGGATGTTCCTCCTTACTCAATGTGTGACGGCCATCCAGCCGCAATTCATGGGCTTAATTCAGTAGGATTAAGAAGAGCAAAATTTCCATCTTTGGCTATAAGAAACTTAAAGAAAGCCTTTAAAATAATATTTTTTGAAAATTATCCTCCGGGTCAAAGTAAAAAAATAACTCAGAAGAATCTACCGCCTTCAAAAGAATTAGAAAACCTTCTTGAATTTATTTCATCCTCAAAAAGAGGTACATGTAAACCCCGGTAGAGGGCTTTATCCAGCGGGCTATAGGGATAAGTATGCTTAAGAAAACGAAATTAGGAATCATTGCCGGGAATCGCCTTTTACCTTTAGCGCTTGTCCGAAGAATTAAGGAAAAAGACAAGGATTGTGAAGTGGTTGTTTTTTGCTTTAAGGGGCAGACCTCTAAGCGTATTAGCAGGTATGCGGATAAGTGTTATTGGCTTTCTGTAGGAGCACTTTCAGATTTAAGGAAGGCTTTAGAGAACCAGAAACTTAGCCGATGTATCATGGCCGGCCAGATTAACCCTTTGTATATTTTCCGCAAAAGTCACTGGGATCAGGAATTGATTTCTTTGTTAAGTTGTACCGGTGATTTTCGTCCTCATGCTATATTTGGGAAGATAATTAATTATTTAGAGGAGACAGGCGTAGAGTTTCTGGATTCCACACTTTATCTAAAAGAAGATTTAGCTAAGCTCGGGGTAATGAATGGTTTGGATTTGAATAAGGATACCGCGAAGAACATTGATTTTGGTTTAGGCGTAATATCAAAGTTTGTGGAATTAGATGTGGGACAGACTATAGGCGTAAAAGGGGGTAGTGTCGTAGCTTTGGAATCTTTGGAAGGAACTGATGGGGCCATCAAACGCGCTTATAGATTAGCCGGAAAAGGGTGCGTTATATTAAAATTTTGTAAGGCTAATCAGGATTTACGTTTTGATGTTCCGGTCGTGGGAATCGCCACTTTAAAGCTTCTTAAGCGGATTGGGGCTGCTGCCTTGGTGCTGGAAGAGAATAAAGTGATCATATTAGAGCGAAATAAGTTTTTATTGTTAGCAAAAAAATGGGGGATTCCTATAGTAGGAAAGTCAAGGAAAACAGCCTCAGACCTTAGTTCAATTTGAAGATAATTCACTTTTTATTTAAATATAGGTTTTTTGTTTTAATTTTCTCCTCTGCTTTTCTGCTTTTCTTTTTTAATCTATTCGCCCAAACCCCTGATATAAATGAGTATTTAGATGCTGCCGCTCTTTTTAGAGAGTCCGGAGAATACAATAAGGCTATAGATATTTTAAAGAGAGCTAAAGGCTTTAGCGAAGATCCTTACATGGTAAGATACCGGGGGGAGCTGGAGTTCCTTACCGGGCACAGTAAGAAAGCTCTGTCTATTTTTGATAGTTTAGACAGCAAGGATTGGCAGGATTTCCTCTATTTAGGTTTAATATATGAAGATTTAGGTAAAGAGGATTTAGCTATAGCAAATTATTCAAAATCCTTAAAATCACGCGTAAATACTATTGCTTATTTTCGTTTAGGAAAGATCTACCGCAAAAGGCTTGAGTATGAGAAAGCAATAAAATACTTCTCTTTCCTTATTAACTTTGACCCTAGCCTAAGATTAGCTTATTTTTATCTGGGAGAGTGTTTTTTTGCCTACGGCTCTTATCAGGAGGCCTATGAATTTTTTGCCAAGGCAATAAATTTTTACCCCAAGGTTAAGATAATTCAAGAAAAATTAAAGAAAGTGAAAGAAAAAATGGGTGATACTTTTTTTACCGCTCGAAGCAAGAAGAAAGAAGAGAAAAGGAAAAAAGTTAAATTAAGCCTTTATTCTCCCGAAGTTGGCATTTCGTTAGTTAGGGTTGGAATAGCCGTCAACTTAAAGAAATTTTCTTTTTTTTGCGGAGGCAAATTCTTAATTAGCAACGGTGAAGATTCTTTTTCTGCCATTGCTAATAAGTTTTATACTCTTGTTTTTAGCGATGGAGAAGTAATTTTAAGAGATTATGAGAGTCAAAGAGAATATAAATCTTTTTCCGGAGCGCTTAAAATCTCCTCTTTATGCTCTGGAGGAGAAAAGTTTCCTTTTTATGTCTCAGGCCTTTCTTCCGGTAAGGGCGCTTTCTGGCATAAGGAACGGGATCGGGCCTATCGGGGTAATTTAGAGGTGATTGTAAAAGACGGAGGCTTGAATCTGATAAATATTTTGACTGTTGAGGAATACCTCTATGGAGTTTTGGCAGCAGAGATATCCGCGAAGGCTCATCCCCAGGCTCTTCAGGCTCAAGCAGTAGCAGCGCGAACTTTTGCTTTTCGGAATTTGGGGCGGCATGAAAGTGAAGGATTTGATTTTTGTTCTCAGGTGCATTGTCAGGTTTATCAGGGAATATCCGCTCATTCTCTAGCGACGATTAGGGCGGTTAAGGATACCAGAGGTGAAATTCTTGTCTATGGGGATAAGCCTATAGAGGTTTTTTTTCATGCTAATTGCGGGGGGTGTTTAGCTTCTGATGTTTTTGGCCAAAGTGATTATTTAGTTGAAAAACCGGATGCTTTTGATTCGCAAACAGCATTTTGCTTTAAAGATAGTGGGAGTAAGTTTCGCTGGCAAAGGGTATATGATGCTGAAGATTTTTCTATTGCTTTTGGAAAGAAAATAAGAGGCTTAAAGGATATTATTCTAAGAAGAAAAGGGGACTGTTCCCGCCATAAAGAAATAGAGGTTATTACTTCCGGGGGCTGTGAAAACCTGAAAGGAGATTTAGCTATAAGAAATTATTTTGATCATTTGCGAAGCAGCGCTTTTAGAGTAGAAAGAAAATTATCAGTTCAGGGCTCCTCGACAATGCTTTTTTTCTGGGGAGCCGGCTTTGGCCATGGCGCAGGTATGTGCCAGGATGGCGCTGTAGGCATGGCCGAAAATGGCTACGGGTATCGCCGGATTTTAGGCCATTACTTCCCCAACACCACTCTAAAAAAACTATACTAATTAAATCTTTTAGAGAGGGAGGTTTCTATCTTGTCAGGGGGGACTAATCCGTCTATATCAGCCCAGGTTTGACTATTTTCCATGCAGAGATAAATCGGGGTGTTTTTATCAAAGAATCTTATTTTTTTAATTATCTTCCGGTAAATTTCTTTCTTTATAAAGTCAGGGTAACGTAATTTTTTATCAGTTCCCAGGAATAGTTCTCCATAAAAGATATTACTTTGCCCAAAGCGCAGTTCAGAAATTGTTTTTAACTGACGGTTGCAGCGTAGTGTACCTAAACTTATCCAGGCAAAAGGACGCTTGATGTGTGAGTATAATTTACGGATAAGTTCGCTATACAGCTTTTCCCATCCTTGTAAGTGGATAATAGGGTCAAAGTGAAACCCTACCCGGAAACCCGCGTCTTGAACTTTTTTTGCCGCTTTTAGCCTCATTTCTAAAGACGCGGTTCCTTTTTCTTCATTTTTAATGATAGTCTCAGGGCTTAACGACCAAGAGATAATAATGTTTTTTGAGGGCTTAAGCGTAAGTAGATTAGCGATTTTATCGCTTTTTGTTTTTAATTCAAATAAAACATCTTTTTGGCTAAAGTAGGGAATCAATAATTTAGAGTATTCGGTTATATCATCCAGAGCTAAGGAATCGCAGAATTCACCGGTTCCGATTCTAATCGGTTTTTTTAAATTCTCATAAAACTTATCGAAACTAACAAAAAAGTCGTCTATATTTGCCGGTAAAGTTATTCCGGGAAAATTGCTATATTGCTGGAGAAAGCAATAAGAACAGTCAAAAGGGCACCCAAAACCCAGATTAAATATCCAGTAGCCGCATCTCAGGTGATTTTTAGTGCAGGGGCATCTTTTTATAAAATCCCCTTTTTCTTTTGTGATAAAAATAAGAGGTTTTTTTAATTGTGAAACGGTAAATTTGTTCTTTTTTAAATGGCGGCTATAACAGTCAATTTCTTCAACCGAAGTATCGGGGAATTTTCTCCGGAAATTAGTTAAAAGCCGGCTTTTTTGAGCCCCTTTTTCTACAAATATCTTCAGGGGTTTAAAATTAGTTTTTATTTGCCAATTATCAGCTAGGGGGTTTCTCAGTTTGCTCAAGAAGATTTTAGTACTGTCTATTTTTCTACGCTTTGATGTTTGCGGAAAGCGATATTCAACAAGGGTATTTTTTAAAGCGATAAATTTATTTCTTCCCGAATATTTCTCTACGGGAGCATTTTCTTTTAGATAAGCAATAATTTTCTCTAAGGTTACATTTTCTCTTCTTGTAATTTCAAAGATAAGCCTGGCCAGGCTATCTAGCTGATTTTGGCCGGGATGAAAAGAAAAGGTATCTTCGATTATCTTTTTTAAGTTTTTGTAAAATTCTTTCATTGCTGTATAATTATAACATAAAATGACAAAATCCTTATATATCCATATACCTTTTTGCCGCAAAAGGTGCTCTTACTGCGACTTCTACAGCTTGGCTTACGATAAGAATTTAGCTGCTGCTTATATAGAGGTTCTTTGCAGGCAGATAAAGGCTTTAGATGGTGATTTTCTTAGTCTTTATATTGGGGGTGGAACACCCAGCGTTTTAAGCCTTGTGAATCTGAAAAAATTATTAGCGAGCTTGGCATCGATATCAAGAAATGTAAGCGAATTTACTATTGAAGTTAATCCTGAAAGTATTGACGAAAATCGCCTCAAGCTATTTTTAGATAGAGGGGTTAATCGCATAAGTATAGGAGTTCAGTCTTTTTTTGATAAGAAGTTAAAAAAATTAGGGAGGATTCATAGCTCAAAACAAGCAAAGCATGCGATTAGATTGGCTAATAAAAAAGGCTTTAAGAACGTAGGAATTGATTTAATTTTTGGCGTAAGCGATGAAACTCTGTCCGATTGGATGGCAGAGCTAAAACAAGCAGTCTCTTTAGGCATCAGCCATATATCAACATATTGTTTAACTTATGAAAAAAGTACTCCTTTATTTTTGCAGGTTAAGAAAAAATTTATCATCCCCTTAGAGGATAAAATCTTAGCCAGGATGTATAAGGGGGCCATTAATTACCTTTCCAAGAACGGATTTAGGCATTATGAGATTTCAAACTTTGCAAAGCGCGGGTTTGAATCTCAGCATAATATAAATTACTGGCAAGGCAGCCCTTATTTAGGCTTAGGGCCTTCGGCAGTATCTTTTATGGGGGGTACAGGCAAGAGAGAAAAGAATGTTTCCGGTGTTATTGAATATATAGACAAGTTGAATAAAGGCCAAAGCCCGGTTGCTTCTTGTGAATCTTTATCCGGCCTGAGGCGGGCTAAGGAGCTGGCAGCAATAAAGATTCGCACAAAAAGCGGCATAGGGTTTGATTGGTTCAAGCAGAGCTGTGGGTTTGACTTTGCGGCTTTAGAAGAGCAAGCTTTAAAAAATCTAATAACCAGCGGTTTTATTAGGTATCGAAAGAGAAAAGGCCAAAATATCGGGGTTTATTTAACTAATAAAGGCTTTCTTTTTGCTGATACGGTATCCAGCGCTTTTGTGTAATTAAATAGGCGTTTTTTTTGTTTTAAGATTATTGGTTTTGTTGTAGATTTTTTTTATTACAATGGTATAATTGGTTGGTTATATTTGGGAAAGCTCAAAAGGCAGGTTTTAGGCTATGGAACTGAAGAAAAAACTAAAGAATATTACCTCTCGCTTTAAGAACAAGAATGTTCTTGTAGTCGGGGATTTAATCCTTGACCACCATATTTTTGGAAGCGTCGAGCGGGTTTCTCCTGAGGCTCCGGTTCCTGTAGTGTGGGCTAACAAGGAGAAGTTTGCCTGCGGGGGGGCGGCTAATGTAGGTTTGAACCTTAGCTCTTTAGGGGCAAAGGTAAGCCTTTGCGGGGTTATCGGCCGGGATCATTTTGGCAAAACTTTATTTTCCCTCATGAACGAGGGAGGTATTTGCACTGATTTAGTCGTTAAGGATAATACCAGGCCAACCACTTTAAAGACAAGAATAATCGCTAATCATCAGCAGGTGGTGCGGGTTGATTGGGAGTCATTGGAATTTCTTTCCGCGAATACAAACCGTTTGGTTCTTAACAAAATTAAGAAAAATCTTGATAATTTTGATGCTGTAATCGTGGAGGATTACGGTAAAGGAGCAATAAACCCTTTATTGCTGGAAGAACTAATTAGCGTATGCCGTGAGAGAAAAAAAATAATTACCGTTGATCCCAAAGAAGAACACTTTGATTACTATGAGAATGTAACCGCCCTTACTCCGAACCTGAAAGAGGCTCAGTCTGTTGTAAATACTAAAATAAGAAATAAAAGCCAGCTTCCTTTTTTAGGTAAAATAATTATGAAGAAATTAAATCTTAAAGCGCTTTTGATAACTTTAGGGGAAGACGGGATGATGCTGTTTTCCGGTAAAGAATACCACCATATACCCACAGCGGCTTTAGAGGTTTTTGATGTAAGCGGAGCCGGAGACACAGTGATTTCCGCCTTTACTCTATCCCTGGCTTCCGGAAGTTCTTATAAAGAGGCGGCAATGATTGCTAATTTGGCTGCCGGAGTTGTGGTAGGTAAATTAGGTGCGGCAACTGTGAGTAAAAAAGAACTTAATAAGGCAATTGATGAAAAATAAGCTTAGTATAGTCGGAGTGATACCGGCGAGGTATGAATCAACAAGGTTAACCCATAAGCTTTTGCGCTTAATTTGCGGTAAGAGTTTGCTGCAATGGACATGGGAAAACGCCTCTTCTGCTTACAGTCTGGATAAGTTAATCATTGCTTGTGATCATTCCGAGATAAAAGAAGAAGCAGAAAAGTTTGGAGCCGAAGTTGTTTTAACTTCCCTTGATCATTCTTCAGGAACCGATAGAATAGCTGAGGCTTTAAGGGATATTGGCGCGAAAATTGTTATGAATATTCAGGCTGACGAACCGCTTATTCATCGTTCAGTAATTGATAGTTTAGCTCAGGAGATGACGGCTAACTCCGATTTAGTCATGGCTA
Source organism: Methanosarcinales archaeon (assembly GCA_048634245.1). Taxonomy (GTDB): domain Bacteria; phylum Omnitrophota; class Gorgyraeia; order Duberdicusellales; family 4484-171; genus Susulua. Next base: position 86,323 of record JAIWAR010000001.1, read on the forward strand.
CGGCTAAGAAGAGAATCGAGAAAGATAGTGAGGTAAATAATCCTAATGTAGTCAAAGTTGTAACAACCAGAGAAGACTTTGCGATTTATTTTTCCCGTTCCCCCATTCCTTTTTACCGGCAGCCTGATGCTGAGCCTATTCACTATAAACATCTGGGAGTATATGCTTATACTAAGGACTTTCTCTATACTTTTAAAAATCTTCCCAGGTCTTTCTTGGAAGGAACCGAAAAACTAGAGCAATTAAGGGCGATAGAGTCCGGATATAAGATAAAAGTCATTGAAACTCAATTTGATTCTTGCGGGGTGGATACCGAAGAAGATTTTCAAGAGGTGAAACAGATTTTAGCGGGAAGGAAAAATACCCAAAAAGAATAAGTGGATAAGGAAGCAGTATGGCTGAAACAGAAAAAAATTTAATTTTTATTGCCGGGCCTTGCGTGATAGAAAACAAGAGCCGGACTATAAGTATTGCTTCTTATTTAAAGGATTTATTCTCAGCCCTTCCGGTGCAGTTTATTTTTAAGGCCAGCTTTGATAAAGCTAATCGCACTTCAATAAAATCTTCCCGGGGAGTAGGGTTAGTTAAGGGGATGAAAATATTAGAAGCGGTTAAAAATAAATTAGCTATACCTCTTTTAAGTGATATACATTGCGGCAGGCAGATAGAGGATGTGAAGGATATACTGGATGTAATCCAGATACCGGCATTTCTCTGCCG
>JAIWAR010000002.1:0-70378 GCA_048634245.1 Methanosarcinales archaeon
TATCAGCGTTTAACCCGATATCCAGGTGCGAGGGGTGTGTGTCCACTCCCCCGAATCACCCCAGGTTAAAGGCTGTTCCTCAGCGTTTAACCTGATATTAGGGTAAACGGACTTATTATTCTTTTTATTTTTCATTATTCATATCCTAAACCTTTGGATGCATATTATTTATATTTTCAGTCATGCTTCCTACTTAATACCTTATCTAACCTCATACCTCTAACCAACAACCCTTTTTGCTTTCGGTTTAACTGTTTTATCCTATATTCAGCTCTCATAACATAAAATAAATACCGATACTCCTTCTTCCAAACCAAATTAACCGGCCGGTTATATCTTGTATATTTAGCGCCCCGTTTATTACTATGATGCTCTCCTAAACGCCTCTCCAAATCACTTGTATATCCGGTATAATATGTGCCGTCTTTACATTCCACGATATATACTGAAAAATTACCGCTTTTTTTTACTATTCGAGATTTGGAGTTTATTTCCTTCACGTTTAGATATTATAGCAGAAATGCCTTAATTGGTAAGCTCTTTTTGAAGAGGTTCACTCGTTAAAAAATGGTAAGTCAATAATTAAGTGAGCTGTCCCCGGAATTCCAATCGAAAGGTATTCTACCCCTCGCTCAAGCACCCGCCTTCCGCGTGCTTTTTTGTGCGCAACTTATTTTTTCCTTTTTATTCAGTACCCTTTCCGGGCCTCGTCCGGAGGCCTCGGCACTTCCTCATACATTTCGTATTCGGTCGCTGGCGGGAGGGAATTTATATGGGGTTTTCCTCCCTCATGTTTTGCCCTGCCACGCAGGGCCGGGAGGGTGAAGGCAAGCGCACAAAGCACGCTGCGTAATACCAATTCATTGGGATGAAGCCGGGCGACTGCGCTTGCCAAAGAAATGACTATTCTAAAATTATATCAATCTTCCCATACGGCATCCGTTACTTATTAGCCGCTACTCTTTTGTTAATATACTCTGTTTGCTTTCGATACGAAAACAAAAACATGATCAAAAGCGATATAGTTATAATCAATATATTCCAGCTTTTCAAAAGCACAAATTTATTCTCTATTTCAGCATAAAGTTTGAACAAACCCAACAGAATAAACATCGCACAAAGAGTACGATACATATTATTAACTTCAGAAAGTGTCTCTATTTTTTCATCTTTCTTTGACGCAGAAACAAATTCCTTGTAATCGGAAAATTTTAAAAATGATATCTTTTTTAGGAGTGGCTCTATTATCAAAGAGCCAAATCTGCTTACCGCCATACCGATAAAATAATACACAAAAGCCCCCAATACAAGATTGTTCTGCACTAACGAATAGGGCGTTATGGCTTTCAAAATAACTGTAAAAATAATTCCCGGAAATAAAAAATTAAATATGTTATACGACGATAATTTATCTAGCAAGTCTTTCATGGCCCTCCTTTTATTCTGCTAACTCATCCTAAAACTATCTTCTTATCCTTAGGATTTCCTGTTTAGCTAATTCATTTAATGGCCTTGGTTTCAAGGCCATCCGTACCAAGAAACGTAATAAGCGAAACGCCGCCGTTATGCGTAGAAAAAACGCGCGCGGCCTTGCTATACACAGCAACTGCCTGAGAATCAGGATGGCCGTATTGGTTGTCAACGCCGGCACTAATCAATACGGTATTCGGCATAACAAGCAAAAGAGTTTTAACATTAGCGCCATTCTTTGATCCATGATGAGGTGCGGCCATCACATCTGAACGTAATACTTTTCCGAATAAACGGTTAATTGTTTCCCAGCGTTCATTTTCGGTATCGCCAGTGATTAGATAAGAAAATCCTCCAACGCCCTTACCTTGTAAGCGAAGCACAATACCGGAATTATTAGAGCTATCCATATCTTCTGGGTGCGGCGAAAACAATTCAAAGTCAAAATATTGAGATAATCCGGTAAGTGTTCGAGATTCAATCTTATCAAGACGAACAGAAATTCTCTTAAGGGGGCTGGACGAATTTTTTCTTTCTGCTTCTTGCTGGTTTATAATCTGAAAAACGTTTTTCGTTTGCTCTGTATCTTTGTAATATTTGGGATACATAATCCAATCGGGTCTATATTTCTTAAGAATAAGGCCAACGCCGGTAGCATCGGAATGATCCTCGTCAAAGCCCGTTAAAATGAAACCGCGAACAACAAATTTCTTTAAACAAGCTGAAAGGATGTCTTTCACATAAGCAACAGTATCGTCGCCTGATGGCGGGATACAAGAATCTACAATAATGACATCTTTATTGTGCCGAACAATAGCGAGCGATCCTTGACCAACATTAACTGTAATTATTTCCATAATCCTTTCCTTGACTAAATAAATAATTATTTTTTCGTCTTCTCGAACAGTTCGCGGTTTAAATCACGTTCGAATAAATATGCGGCCTTCCAAGCTGAATCAAAATTTTTCTCAAGATATGGCTGTTGACATTGAAAAAGGCTACTACTTGAAGTAGCAAGGGTCACGGAATACGACGGCCTTTCTTTTTCAGCTGATTCTAATATAAGAATTTCTACATCCGAACCATCAACGAGGTTAAGTTTACCTCGCCAGTAAAGACTGTTGGTTTGTTTCGAAAAAAATGTTTTTAGTCCTGGGTACATTTCTGAAATAAACTCTCTATCCATCGCACGAGTCTGGTTTATAATCGATTCCGCGGAAATTACCGGATCGACGACCGGCTCTTCTTCCAAAGTACCATACACTCCCTTATCAACAAATACGCTTCGTTCTTTTGTGATTCTGACCTGCGAATCGGGAATTTCATAAACAAGAGGCACACCCCTCTTAAATAAAAAATGTTTCATTGTATACCTTTTCCGTTTATTGGAAGTGTGATTTTTAGCCACAACCAAAAGTGCATAAAAAAAGTCTGTGTTATGCTTTTTGTGATTTACTATTCTTCTATATGTTTCAATATCACCTGAACTTAAGGTGGTCAAACCATTAACATGGTGAGTATGCCAATTACCGATATGCTCGATTCGGGGATATTCAGATTCGATTTTACGGAAAATATTTTCTTGATATTCCCCATCTTGAAAAAAACTCGTAGGGGATCTGCGTGCGTTGGGTCCAGAACAGATTAAACCACAAATCTCTATATCAAGCTTACTGCCATGCTGACGGTAATAGCCAATAATACGTCCACCAGTTTCATCAATATTATTTTGGTCACACTCATTATAAATAGCCTCTAGCACTTCTTTACAAATAGAAATTTTTGCCGGGAAAGATTCTATTTTTTTTCTTTTGAACATATCTGGCATCCTTCTTGCGGGCTTAAGGTAATACGTTGAATGTGAAAATGTTTAGTGAATGGATGCGTTGGACGATTACCCCAAACAATATAATTTTCAGAAATTTCTTGCATATATTTAGGCCGTTCTGGTAACGCCGCGGCAATTGCATCGAGTACGAATCTGGAGTGGAAAGCCGTAATAAAAGATATATCCACGTTAAGACCTGGTGAATCCTTTATTTCGGCTATCTCCATGCCATATATCGCCTCACGCTCTTTTTCAGAAACTAAATCTATTTCCCGTATTCCGCTGCGATACTGACTTCTCTCGAGGCGGCTCTCTAAACAAGCCAAGCACCCGCCAGTTTCCGGGCGATAGCTAAAAACTTCGCCCCCAATACCACGAGTAAAAACCCGCGCGACCACGAAAGGCACTTTGGTACGAACGCAAATTTCATTGATTAGATAACGGGTCGGTTCATTATCCGTAGCCAAAACTACTACAGTGTGATTTTTTATCTCCGATTCGAGATCACCAAAATTCATTATATCTTCGTAAAACTTTCTTACATTACTTTTAGGATTCCTATCCAACAATATTTCTTCAAGCGCATCAACCTTTTTTCTTCCAATATATCTCCTACCACAAACATGTCTAATAACATTCCCTGGCTCTAGTTCGTCATTATCTATTAACGTAAAATTTCGGATACCCGACATAACCAACTGCAGAGCAAGACTACCACCGCCAGAACCACAACCAGCCACAAGAACACGCGTATTACTTAATAGACCAACATCAAATAATTTCTCTATTCTGGCGAAAATATTTTCTTCGTTCATTTGTCGTCTCCGATTTGGTTTGGCCAACGCCCCTTTTCGCGCCACTCGCTATAATTTAAAAGCCATTTTTTAACCAGCATTAAAGCAAAGGCAATATTGTGTTTGCCAGGGTTCCAAGTTGTCATGGCACCAAATATACAAAGCGTACCATCTTGCCACCGATGAGGCGTGTTGGTTACGATTGGGTAAACGTATGCCTTAGGTGCAACGTTTGGATAGCCGTGTGGTAAAGTAATTTTAATCTTAATTTCATCATTTTTTACAGTTTCCTTAAATAGCATTTGTATTTCATTATCATTAGAAATCCTCAATAACGGTTCCTCTCCGTTTTTGTGTAATTCACTTAACTCCTCGGCAACTTTATTTTTCGGTATGTCCGGTAGAAAATACCACACCGGCACCAAACATGCTTTATGCTGCCCATTTCTTTCAATAAGGAATGCCTCGCCTTGTTCATGCACCCTATTCAGAATCTCACCTGGCGAACTACGTAGATCCATCATTGTTAAAGCTTTAAAGTCTAATTCCATAAAATTATCCTTAATGTTTTAGTCCAGCCCCGGGCCAGCGTCCTTCTTGTTTCCAAACCTCATATTTACCAAGCCATTTAGCCGCACGTTTAATCACAAATAAAACATCATGCTTTCCCGGATTCCACATGCTCGGATGTAAATAACAAATATGACCTGCCGTATAGCGATGCGGCGCTGACTCAATTAGTGGTTTAGTAATATGAACGGTTGGCATTTCATTGGGATATTTATCAGGAAAAAAAATAGAAACAATATAGTACTGTCGGGTCGCCGCTTGAATGGCTGCTTTGATATATATGTTCCCATTGGCCAAAGGACACATTTCAATATAATCAAAGTACCTTTTTGCTTCATTAGACTGGCTTTGAATAAGATAAATGTTCATAGCTGCCTTTCCGGATCAATACTCTCCGCCAAGATCTTCTCGCATGGTCAAAGGCTTTTTGCCGCCCAATTCGGAACTACCGGTTTTACCCTGAGCGCGAATTTCCCCATTGGGAAGAATTTCAATTGGAATCTCTTCCTCTTGGTCAAGAATAGCCTCCAGCTCTTTAATTGATAATTTTTGTGTCATAACCTCCTCCTTAACTATTACAATTGTGCAATTACTACAATTGTCAGTTTATCACGTCTAAAAACCCTGTCAAGAAAAACTTTAGGACAGAATTCCGGGGACACAATACTTAATTACTTAAAAATAAAACCGTCCTTTTTCATAAAGTAGACGTCCTAAAGGTGTCTGTTGTCTTTTTATTTCCGTATATTATCTTACTATAAAACACTATCGAATTCAGCAATTACCATAAATTCACCCTCTTCTGAATTTGGAATACTAATGGGATCGTAATCGGGATTTAAAGACAAAAGAGTTATTTCTTCATGTTTCCACGATCCATCGTCAAATACCTTTTTTTTGCTTGTATATTTTTTTACAGTATATTTTCCACCTGTTTCGGGATCAGAGATACCATTATGCTGCACTAAAACAATTTTGTTTTGCCTAGTTCCTTCTACCCCCCATCGAAAAATGCAAAAACTATCATTGGGTATTAGTGGTTCCATAGAATGACCGATCACCTTTGCCACAAACATTCGTCGGTTTAGTTTTTTGCCAATATTTGCCTTAGCCCATCCTTCTTCGTGACTACTCATACCTCGCCCAAAATTACCAGCAGCTGCTTCTAGTGAATAGACTGGTAAATACTCAGTATATTTAAGATGCTCTTCAATATCTTGCTCGATCTTGTAAATTAATTGATCTTCTGCTGCGACTAAATCAGAAAGTTTAAGGGCTTTTCCTTCATCTATCGGCGTTCCTTCAATACGTGACTTAAAAAACCTCTCTATATCTTTATTCATAAAATAGACATAACATCCTTTCATCCCGCGGCTAAGTAACACTCTATAAGTATTTTTTATGAGATCAATAAAACCTTCTTTTGAACGCTTTACCACATTGTCAGATGATTTATGGGGGTTACCCACCCATTCTTGATTATCAAAATCATAAACTAAATCTTCGCCAAAAATAACTCCGACATAATCAAATTCAAATCCTTGCGCAGTATAAATACACCCCACCTGATTTATTCCATTTGGGTCATATGCCCATAATGAAGCCTTGGGAATTCCCGGAGCTAACCTTCGCGCTTCTGGCTTTGCATCCCAGGGGCGTTTATAATCGCCGATAACAACATCATCTTTTAAAGTTCCATCTTCATTCGGCATAGACCAATCCCAACAAAATCCAGCAGTCACGCGTCCCGTGAACCCACTTTTTACTTTTTCCCTTATTGCAGCTTCTAATTCAAAAGGAGATGGGAATATTCTAAAATCAAACTCTTCATGCTGGTCCCAAATAACATTGGCTGTTCGCTGTATACCGAGTGTATTATTTATCCAATTAACAAAAGCATCTGACCCATTACATCGAAATTGTGCTGCTAATTCATATTCGAACATCTTACAACCTTCATCATTAGCCCATTTTTTAATGTAGCTTACAGAACCTATTTCGTTAGGCCTTACAACCTGTTTATCATCTATAAGAAATACCGCTACTTTAGATGTATGCAATAACTCTTCTATCTGAGAGAATTCTGATCTTTGTGCACGAGGGGTAAAACGGCTGTTGCTTGTTTTACGTATTCTATGTGCCTCATCGGCTATCAAAACATCTATGATGTTAGGTTCAGCTTGTGCGTAGCTATTAAAATATTTAAATTGCACAGATCCACGCGAGCCAATAATCTTACGGAGCGTTTCCGTAAATGCTCTAGACCCTGTTGCATAATGTGCATTAAATCCTTTGAGCGATAAGTCCGCCATAAGATTAATAGCTATTACTGATTTCCCCGTACCTGGGCCACCCTTAATTATTAAAACTGTTTTTTGTTTGTCTCGAAATCCTCTTTTTGCGCAAGAAAGCACTTTATCGTAAACGATTAGCTGTTCATCAAGCAAGATATATTCACTTTTTCCTTTTATTATATTACCTACGTGACCCATTAATTTTTTACTTGGCCGGTATTTGCTTTCTTCAACTCTTTTAAGAACGCTTAGCCCCTCACCTCTTGACATTTTACTAGCTAAATAATCTGCTAACTTATCTACATCATCAGCCGTAAATAAAGGGTACTTAGATAATACGGCAGAAAATTTATCTGAAAATATAACATCTTGATTATAGTAATTATAATTATGAAGATAAGCGCAGGCCCTTAATTTTACAGGATTGTAATCAGTATTAAAGGTGGTATGGGTATCTTGCAGATACATTTGATATTGACCAACTTGCACTGCTGGATGAAGCACCTCTCTTTTAGCTCCTCCAACCCATGTCAAAACTTCATTATCTCCGGCTGCTTCCTCACATTTATCCCATTGTTTAAGCTCTACTATAACAGCATTATCTTCCTTGGAGTCATCTTTGCCACAAATCATACAATCTAATCTTTTTGAAGTTAACGGTAATTGATACTCTAAAATAACACCATGATCGAATAAGTTTGCATATTGAAAAACTTGAGAAATTGATCTTAGTGAATTACGCCAAGAATTGACTTCTGCCGGGGCCGGGTTGTAGCGGAAATAATTGAAAAATGCAAGTTTTAGCTTTTCGGCAATTTGATTCTGAATGGTATCATCTATAAACTGCTGAGAGCTTCCTGAATAAAGTCTCATAATTTATTATACTTAGTATGCTTTCCTCTAGCCTTTTCTACAGGATATTTCTTTTCATTTTTTGCTAATTTTTTTTCCATAGCACTAATTAAATCTATACTTAGATTATCAGCTAGCTCAAAAAGATATAAAGCAATATCAGCTATCTCATCTTTAATTTCATCATGATTCTGCCTTGCGTATTCCTCCACCTCTTCAATAGTTTTCCACTGAAAATGCTCTAACAACTCAGAAGCTTCAAGAATGATTGAGACAGCCATATTTTTAGGATCATGGAATTGCATCCAGTCCCGGTCATCTCGAAATTTTTTAATTCTTTCAGTTATATTTTCTACGTCACTCATAAAAAACCCCCATTTTAATTAGAGTAGCACTATAGAAATTCCGAAGACGGTTCACTTAATTACCGAAAAAGAAATTACCCTCTTTATGTTAATAATATATTTAACTTCCCCCTTATAATTTTCTCCCCACTAACTTATCCAAACTAACCCCAAACACATCTGAAAGTTTAATCAATGTCTTCAAGGTGGGATGTTTCGCTAACCCTTGTTCTATCTTGGTAATCGCATTAAAAGAAAGGCCTGCTTTCTCAGCAAGTTTTTGCTGAGACCATTCTTTTTGTTTGCGAAATTTCTTTACTCTTCCTGCTAACATCTTACTTGACCTATTACTACTTTTGTGGTATTACTTCTATAGCACTACTTTTGCCATATTTTAGTTAGGCTATTCTACCACTTTGATAGACTTTGAAAAAGAAAAATTTCGGAGATAAAACCTATGCTCTGGTTCCTAAGCAATTTCCTCCACCCCTACCTCAAACCTAAATACATCTGGGTTAAGGTGCGGATACGGTATGAGACTGAAAAGGCTATTCTTGTATTATGTAAAGGAGCGAAAGTTTGGCTTCCTAAATCGCGGATAGACAAGATAAAGTTTAAGAGAGGAGTGTTTTGGATTTATGTGCAGATGTTTTGATGTTGGGTGGGCACGGTTTGGGCACAACCCAAAAAGCTTAATTTCCCTTTTTTAGAAATCATTTTTTAATTATTTTTAGTTTCTTTAGAAAAAAATACGTAACCAATTGATTTTCAATAGGTTAAAGATTTGAAAAAAACACACCTCCCCCTTGACACCGAGACTCGATATGTTATATTTACTACGCAGGCTAGAAATAGACCTGCTAACTCACGCGGTCCCGTTCGAAAGAGCGGGATTTTCGCATTTTAGGGCCTTGATACCAGTGCCCAAAATTTACAAATTTAGTTAAAACCCCCCACAGTTCTTTTGCGACTTGGCCTCTCACTCCAAAAACATAAATATTTTTACCTTTTAGTTTTAACCGATTGAGGGGTTCCTTGAAGTCTGAATCACCAGAAAAAAGTAAAACACCAGACACCCTATCCACCACATCTAACATATCGAGTGCGATTTCTACATCAAAATTACACTTTGGTTCTTCTATCACAACCTTTTGGCTTTGAAGATATTCAATTAGCTCGTCCAACTTAGAATGTGCATTGCCATCAAAGAGTTCAAGAGTCCCGGATTTAACGAATAATTTTCTAGTTATTTTTTTCTTAATCCATTTCACAGGCTTATTAATTACAATTGCTCCTTTACTTCTTAATACTTTATGGAAATTTTCAGATTTTTTGAAATCGCGATAGTTTACCCCGTAATATATACGGATTTCCTTTAATGCAGTTATTTTAAATAACTGCTTAATAACAAAATAGATTGAAAATTTCCATTTTAAGCTATCTTGCCAACCAAACATATTGCTTAAATCGAGATATGCAATAAGGCTGGTTTCCCTAAAAAACTCATAAGTCTTATTTCTTTCCATTATATATGTTTTTGAAATTCCGAAATTCCGGTGACACAATACTTAATTGTACAAATTCCGTGGAATTCAGTGAAAAACTACCGTCAGATATAATAAACTCCTTATTCCTATGAATTTAGTTCTTTCTCTAATCCCTCTATCACACCCAAAAGCTCATCAAAATTCGGGTATTCACCAAATATCATCTGCTCCATGTCAGCGTAATCTTTCCTTAATGCACCTGTTAAAGATTCATTTGGCATTAAAGCAAAAGTGCCTGGTCTCGCAAGATCATCTCTTGCCCAAGAACTTGGAAAGAATTGCTTCTTAAATGTTACTACCTGTTCACAAAGAACCAAATCAATAATAGCCGAATCTTTAATACCTTTTTTACACATCATCACAACATCATAGTAATGACGCGAATACCTATCTCTTGATTGTTTACCCGCTGAACGATGATGTTCTTGATGCAATATCAGCACTTTTTCCCAAAATGTTCTCTCAGCCTTTATTGCATGTACACTTACCATAGGATCAGAAAACACACCTGGAAATTCTTCTGCCGCATACGGCTTTATATTATAGAAAGCATTTGGCTTCCATGCTGATCTAGGGCCTATTTCCAAAAAAATACGGTCCTGAATATATTTATCTGTAAAACTAGACGGATACTTAATAAATATTTTTGCGGTATCACCAGAGGTATTGATATCCAAGACACACAGGTCGCCAACAAGATCCTTAACTATCTGATAAATCGTATCTTCAACAAATTTACACGACTTTTGTTTAAGTTCGGCATGCCAAGATTTCTTAGCTTTACCAGAAGTCCCTTCAGGAAGCTGACTCATCTGCAAAAGATTCCAATTCAGTACAAGATCAATGTCTTCTGAGAATCGCTCTATTACATTAAATACCTTTGAAAGGCTTGTCCCTCCCTTAAACATGATATTCTTAGAAAACATAGAATGTCTATACAGCTTCTGAAGGACCCAACATGCCCAGAAGTCCTTTTCTATAATTATTTCTCTTACCCCACGCTTTGCAGCACACTCGTGAAATATATCCGCACGCTGTTTAGGTGGCATCCTTGCAACTTTATTCAATCTTATCTCCTAGTATATACTTGATATTATCATATACACTTCCTGACATACCCTTAAAGTCTTTAGATATATTGTTTAGCTCATCATCACTAAAATATGATTTCATTTTAAGCAAATCATCATTACTAATATCCCCCGGCAAGAGCCCCTTAATAGCCTGCACAAGCAGAGCTGTCTCAGGATACTTAACCGCCATATCTCTTTTAAGTTGATGCTTGAACACAAGTTTTGTTTTACCTATCTTATACTTGCGATGCGGACCATCTGAATAATAAATAACTCTGCTGGGGACCTGAGCAGAAATACCAAGTATATTTAAAGCAGTATCACTTGAAGGATGTATATTCCAGCCGCATTTACGCGCAATAGCATCAGCGACCTTTGATATAGCCGGACTAATATATTGTTTAAGGATATCGCTATAAGAAGGATAATCATAGATTCCTGTCATAACCCTTCTGATATTACCCTTCTTGTAAAGACGCACTAAAGCCTGACGCACAGCATCTCGTGATGCGATATCCCTGAAATCCACTGCAGAGAAAGCCCAAGACTTCTTTTTTGAACAAATTTTCCTAAATATTTTATCTTCAATACTATACATATGCCATATTATACACTTTTGTCACAGAAATTTCAACTTTTTTGTGACATTTTGTCACAGAAAGCAATAGACCTCCATGGATATTACCAAAGCTCAATTCACTGTAATATATAACAAAAACCTTTGTACAATCATGGATTTACGGTTGACAATTCACAGGAAAAGTGGTATATTTTTTGCAAAAACCATAAAAACATTCAAAATTAACTAAAACAAAAAATATACCACTTTTCCTGTGAATACAATTCTTTTTTAAATTTCTACCTATTATCAAATCTTCTCTACTCAATCACCATACTCGCGTAAATCATTAAATGCAGCTTTGATAGTTGATACATTGACATTAAAACGTTTAGCAAGGGCAGATTTTGATATGGAATATAAGTCTTTTCCTTCATCTTTAAGCAGTGCCTCGATTATACGAAGAAATTTTAAGCGCATAGTCAACGCGCTTTTGTTTGTTCTAATAATAGACCTGGTGGGTATACTGAATTGAGATTGCTTCGCTTCGCTCGCAATGACGATAGGCTTCAGTGCTACAACAGCATCTCTTCCAAAAACAAACTTTACGTTAATAAGATGATAGCGATTTTGTAGTTTTTTTAAGGTTTTAATTACTTGCCGCCTCAAAGCGCTATATGTCCATGAATCAGGCATGCCTAAACTTAAAGCCATAGCTTCTAAACTTATTAAAAATTCCTGTTTGCCGGTAGTCTGACTATGAGCTAAAAGTAATAGATAAAGATCCATAGCGCGTTCACCAGAGCTGGTAACCATACGAGAAAGATATTTTTTATTCAAAAGAAACTCTTTGGGAACAGATAAGCTTTTAGGCAGATTTTCCATATAGGCCGGAATATAATGTCTTTTATCACGCGGCGCAGAAGATATAAGAAGGTTTTTAAGGCGTGATAGTTTTACTTGGGCTAAGTCCGGAGAATCGATCAGCGTAGAAGATTCAAAATTATTCTTCAGCGCTGAAATAGACCAATTAGCGCTGCCTTCAACTACATATCGACTATCAACCACTATAAGTTTATCATGAAGCCTGCGATTAGAGGGTATAAAATGAATGACAACTCCGGTATTTTCTAATTTCTTAAAAATAGAGCTCTTGATAAAAGGGTTCTCGCCTTTGTCAGAATCTCTGAAGCGGGTATTAAGATATAGTGTAACTTTAACGCCTCTTTCTCTTGCTTCCAACAAATCGTTAAGCAAAAGCCTTATCGGATTCCTAGTCTTTGTTCCCAGACTTATACTATATATAGAAATAACTATGGAATTTTGCGCATTATCTAAAAGCTGAATTACAGCTTCTTCGTAACTACGATCAGATATATCTTTTACTTTGGCAGAATGAAATGTTTCTTCAAAATCACTGGAGTAAACAGAAGCAGCTAGAATAAAAGTAAAAAAGCCGAGGCTAACCCATGATGAAAGGAATTTTCGTCTACACATCAGTAAATATTATAGCAGGAAGGTGAAACTTGGAAAGAAACTTAGTCAACAGGAATATTTAAAACAATTTTCAATAATTAAGTGCGTGTCTCCAGAACCCCTTATTCCAACTTTGTCCGCTTTGGTATATTACCATTTTTGAAATGCTTATCGAGCCAGCCATTTTTCACATTTTCTCTTGAATCAAAATGCGAAACATAGGGTTTAATATCTAACAAAGGTGTACCATCTAATATATCAACCTCTGAAAACGTAATAATATTACTCTCTACTTTTTCCAATTTCACAATAGAAAACCCAATATGATTCGGCCTCATCGGACTCCTAATTGCAAATATCCCGTGTGATTCATCTTCAAGGAAGGGTCTGCCGATAAGCTTCTCATCTTTAGATCTATCAAAATAATAGATTAAAATAATATGAGAAAATCCTTCTATATCTTTAAGGCCCTGCCGATACTCTGAAAATAGCTCAGCCTGGCCAGTAACGCCTTTTTCAAATCTACCTTGGATAGGTATACCCTTTGGTTCTTTATATGGCGTATGAATTATGCCTATTGGTTTCAATTTTATCTCTTTTTCCATATTACATCCAACATCCAAACGTCTTTACGAAAATCTTCATAGAATATCTCCTGACGTTTGGGTGTCACATCCGAGCCGCTTCGGGTTAAAAGTTACGCAGCGGAGCGGAGTAAGATTTAACCCGATATATAGGCGGCCGGATGAAATCAGTTTGCTTCTATTATCTCTCATACTTTTCTTGCCAACACCTTATCTAATCTCATGCCGCCAACTAACAATTCTTTCTGCCCGCGATTCAACTGCTTAATCTTATATTCCGCCCTCATCGCATAGCACAAATGACAATACTCCTTTGTCCAAGCCACCTTAACCGGCCTTTTGTATCGTGTATATTTAGCTCCCCGCTCACTTTCATTATGTTCTTTGATACGTTTTTCCAAATCATTAGTATATCCGGTATAGTATGTTCTGTCAGAACACTCAAGAATATACACAAAAAATCTACCAGAATGCTTAAAATTAGACTTCACGTTTAAATATTATAACAGGAAGGTGAAACTTAGAAAGAAATTTAGTCAACAGGAATATTTAAGACAATTTTCAACAATTAAGTGTGTGTCCCCGGAACTCCAAGTGAGCTGTCCCCGGAATTCTCCCGGAATTCCCCGGAATTCACACCCGAATTCATATTATGTCACCAGTTTTAATGCGTACAGCAGCAAACCAGAAAGTCCGGTCATTCTTTAATAGGCTTTTTATGAGATTGTTATAATCAGCTCCGTTTATCTTAACTCTCTCTTCTTTCCAAAGCTCAATAAGTATATTTCTGATTTCAATTATAGAAGGCATTGATATTGCTAAAGCAATGCATATTATAGGCACACCTTGAAAAAATTTTAATATTTCTTTGTAAGAGCTGTCTGATTCCATCTTATTTAAAAAAGATAATATTTCGTTATTTTTTGTTTCACACATTACCCCTCCTCCTAATTACAATCACTAAATTTAATTTTAGTGTGCCCCCGGAATTACTCTTATTTCAATTTATCTGTTATCTGATAGATTATTCCAGAGGCAATCTCAAGCTTAGGAAACCCTAATTTGCGCGCGGAAACTGTAATTTCTGTGGTTGTATTATTAAGTTTCTTAAGCTTAAAGGTTACATTTACACCATTAACTACAGCACTTATGATGCCATCGGATTTATTCTCCCTTTTAACTACTCCCACCTGTTTAAGCACCTGTAATCCTGTGTCATAGGCCTTATCCATTGTTACGTTAAAAGAAGCTTGGGCGTGGTCTTTTCCGGCAAAAAACAATACAGCAGCAACCGGTAAAGCCGCTATACCAGTTAACATTGAAGCACCGTACACCTTAAGACCCTTGATCCCCGCTACCTTTAATGGTTCAGAAATAATCAAGGCAGCAAGCTGCCCAACGCTGGTAATATTCTTGTAACTCTTCTTGAGATTTACATCATACACCTTGATAACCGCCGGGCCCTCAACGCTATAATCCTTACTCACTATTCTGCCTATAGCTAAATTCGCAAGGTCAATTTGTATCGCCATCTTTTTCGCGGGTTTTTTTACTCTTTTCTTTGGAGCTTTTGCCTTTTGCTCCTCAATTATCTTAAGAGAATCTACATTAAGTTTTCCTTCTTTATTCTTAATCATACACACTTCTTTAAGCTCGAAGTCTATCTGCTTAAGATGAATCTTGCCTCTTATAAGTGCTCCTAAGTTATAGGCAACATATATCTTTGGAATATCGACAAGAATATCCTTTGGAAACCCCTTAGGATTATACATCCTGAAATTGGATATTTTGATCGATTGTCTTATTACGCTTAAGGACAGTCCGCCTACGTGAGTAGGGGCGCCTGTAACACTACCTGCGACAGTGCCGATGAGTGACTTGATAAGAAAATCCCTGACCAAACAAACTCCAAAAATAAGGACGATTACCAGAATTATAATCTTGATTTTCTTCTGCATTAGTACCTCCTTCAAGCACACCAATATGGCGGCTTAATTTTCCTTAAATCTATGTGAATAGTTATGGTAGCTGCCCCCGGAACTCCAGAACTCTTTAAATGTCTAATGTCAAGGTTTGACCCGTTATTATTAGAAATAATATTTTATTCCTCCGCTGTATTGCCAGCTATATACATCGAGGTTGGTCTTTTCCCCCGGATCAGTATAAAAATGAACTGCTTCAAGATTTACCGCCCAATTCTTTGTTAAAAAATATTCAGCCCCCACACCCGCTTTATAGGCAAAAGCAACGACTTTATCCTTTTTCTCTGTAGAATGTAAATCGTCATAACTGAAAAATGCTAACCCCATACCAACCACAACATAGGGAACAATCTTATCAGACGTAGCTCGTAACTCTAGATTTGTGAAAAGCGTATAAATCCTTGTTTTTGAATCCCATTTCGATTTTAATCTAAAACTTCCAGCTTCTAACTCCCCAACTAAATTATTGTTAATGCCATAACTAAGGTTTATTCTGCTTAAGCCATTAAAGGTATCCTTATATTCCGCATCCTCGGGGAGAATATAGCTTGCATCTAAGCCCAATGCCCATCTATTTTCTATCTTCTGGCAAAAACCAGGCCTACAAAAAACAGTAAATATAATTAGAGCCGTTAAAACAATTACTCGCCTCATAAATACACCCCCTTCGTTAGAGAAAAACTTCATTGCTCCCTCTATTTATTGCTTTTTCACCCCTTCCCTGATCATCGGCACAAATCTAACCGGAATAATGCTGGTAGTTTTTATCCGGCCATTTAGTTTTTCTAATAATTTCAGCTCCTGCCAATGAACCCCTACCGGAATAACCATTCTTCCGCCTTCAGCTAACTGTCCAACCAATACTTGCGGAATTTCGGGCGGGGCACAGGTGACGATGATAGCATCAAAAGGCGCATATTCTGCCCAGCCAAGATACCCATCACCGCTTTTGACAGTAATATTTTCATATCCTAAATCCTCTAAGGTTTTTTCTGCCTGTCTGGCTAAAAGCTCCAATATCTCAATAGTATAAACTTCTTTAGCCAATTCAGCTAAAATGGCGGCCTGATAGCCTGAACCGGTTCCAATCTCTAAAACTCTATCATCACTATCCAGATTTAATAATTCGGTCATCAAGGCAACAATATAAGGTTGAGAAATCGTCTGCTCTTCTCCGATAGGCAAAGGACAATCGCTATAAGCCAATTTCTGAATACGAGCCGGGACAAAAAGATGTCTTTTTACCTTAAACATCGCCTTTAACAATCGTTCATCCCTAATACCTCGCGCCTTTATCTGCGTTTCTATCATATCTCTTCTTGCTTGAACAAACCCTATTTCCTCCTCAGAAAATTTATGTTCGGCGCCGGCTGAATCAACGCCACCAACCATACAAAACAAACTAATTACCAGAACCAAGATTCCCTTTCCCTGATTAAAAATACTTCTGCGTAAACTAAGCATCATGAATAGTGATATCTTTTAAAAACTCTGTTCATAAAGTTTAATTATGTCTACCCAGGGATTCTTTTAACATAACGAGATCAGCCAGATGCTTCTTCTCCTCATCAATAACTTTCTCTATTATTGATTGCTTTGCTGTTAATACGTATTTTCTTAAAGCAGAGTAAGTAAGAATTGACTCTTTCTCTATATATATCCCAAAGTCAACAGCCTCCAAATCAGAGCTAAATCCTTCTTTAGTCTTCTTCTCTATTAACTCCTGAGTAAAAATATATTCAGAGGCAATCGCCCTCAAATATGCCGCGTATTCACCGGGACTAAACTCATAAACAATATAATCTTTCACGTTATCAAGCATTGTCTGAAAAGTCTGACCATGAACTTCCTCCTGCTCCTTCATATATTTCCAGGTTGCCTTTAGTGACTCGCTTTTCGCTTTACTCTCTAAGGTTTCATATAGATTTTTACCGTTCTTCTCAACATTAACAGCAATTCTTAATATTTCCTGAGGACTAAAAATATTTTCCATTATGCACCCCCATATTTTAATTACAGATTCATTTCCTTAATCCAAGCGCCATGAAGATTACAAAACTCAACAACCGAAAGCTTGCCGCTATGAGTTTTAAAGTGAAGGCTGGCGGCCGGATTAAGTTTTTCAGGAGTCAATATTACCCTTGAGATAAATTCATTATCTATATAAAAATCAATGTGAGTAATATAGTGCTCCGGCTTCATTGGGTGCTCAATCTCGCCAATCTTCACATGCACGTCCTGACAACCTTCCAGAATTAGCCCGCATTTCTTTGCCGCTGTGATAACCGGAGTATGCTTTTCGCTCAAACTTACTTCATCCTTAGATGTTTTTATAGCATCCTGCTTCTCTTGAAAGGATATTTTTGGCGCGCCGCATACAGGACATTTTTCCGGAGCACTGCCATTTATCGATATAAACCCGCAGACTTTACAAACATACCCCTTCATTATCTACCCCCTTTTGTTGCGCGCGAAAAAAACGATGTTTATGAATTTACAGTATTCATCTGCGCTAAAAAGTTACCTAATTACTGAGCACATATATCTGTCCCCTTTTATCTTTGCTTAATAGGAAGATATTGTTTATCAAAAGGCCCGGTATACATTGCCCTGGGGCGAAAAATGCGGTTATTCTCAAGATATTCCATCACCCGCGCAGTCCATCCTGCTACCCGGCTCACTGTAAACATAGGGGTAAAAAACTCAGTGGGGATACCAAGAGCATGGTAGGCAATACCTGAATAAAAATCAACATTAGGAAATATTTTCTTCTTTACGCCCAAGGTTGAGATAACCACCTCCTCCAAGCTCCGGGCAACCCTAAACAACGACAAAGATTCTTTATTGTTTTCAACAAGATATTCAGCTAAAGGCGATAAAATGCGGGCCCGCGGATCATAGGCCTTATATACCCTATGCCCAAAACCCATAATTTTATCCTTCTTTTTTCGGGAGTTTTCATACCAGGATTTCACGTTTTTAATACTGCCTATTTCTTTTAGCATATGAATAACCCGTTCGTTAGCTCCGCCGTGAAGAGGCCCATTAAGAGCGGCAATGCCTGAGCCCACAGAAAAATAAATATCGGATAAAGTAGAAGCAACCACCATTGCCGCAAAAGTACTTGCATTCATGCCATGGTCCGCATGCAAAATAAGCATTATATCCATAATGCGTTCTTCTTCCGGAGAAGGTTTTTTACCTGTTATCATATAAAGTAAATTAGCCGCATGGCCTAAAGCCGGATCAGGCTCAACAGGAGAATGCCCTTGATGGATTCGGGCAATAATTGCCGCGATTGAGGCGACACCGGCTATTAAGTGGTAGCAGGACATGTAACCCGCTGCTGTTCCTAAGCCTGCGGGTGATTTTGAACTTTTAATACCCCTCTTCCCCTTAAATTCATAAATAGCGCGCTCTTCTCCCCGGGGCGGTGTTTCCATAGGAATGGAATCTTCATCGGTACCGATTATATTTGCTTCGCTAAACCTGCTGTCATCTTTATCTGCATGGGTGAATTCCTGACGCATAAGATTTACGCCAAGCCTTAATGCTGCCATAGGGCTCATCTTTTCAACAGAAAAATTCTGCAGCAGCCCTAAGGTGCCGGAAACATCGCGACATTTTATAAGTTTACGATTAAATGCCTTCAGCTGTGATGCCGTAGGAAGATTACCATGCAAAAGCAAATAACTAACTTCTTCATATGTAGAATTTGCGCATAAATCGAATATATCGTATCCGCGATAGATAAGCCATCCCTTAGCTCCATTCACATAGCCGATTTTACTCTCGCAGGCAATCGCACCTTCAAGCCCCGGGCCTACAATACATTCTACGGGCCAGTTAATAGGTTTGGTAAGAGCCGGCTCGGGTTCGGTGTTAGTTTCTCTCCGGGCTTTTTTTGCGGCATTAAGCACCAATTTTGTAATTTTTTTTGTATTTTCATTCATATATTTCCCTCTTATAGATGTAGCTTATTAATATTTTTTCTCACTGCCTCACTGGATTTCTTGAGGGCTTCTTTTTCTTGAGCAGTTATTTCGATTTCAATAATCTCCTCAACACCTTTGCTGGAAAGCCTTACCGGCACCCCGCAGTAAACATCCTTGATTCCATACTCTCCGTTTAAATAAGCACTGCAGGGCAAAACTTTTTTCTCATCAAGAAGAATGCTTTTTGCCATCTCAACCGCTGCGGCAGAAGGCGCGTAATAAGCAGAACCTTTCTTAAGCAAATTAACGATTTCTACTCCGCCGCTTCTGGTTCTGTTATTAATTTGCTCTATTTTTTCCTTTAAGAGAAGCCCTTCAATAGGCTTTTCCTTAAACCTGGAGTAACGAAGTAGTGGAATCATTAAATCACCGTGCCCCCCAAGGATAACAGCTTCTATCTCATGAGGAAAAACTCCTAAAGCCTCCGCGACAAAATATCTGTAACGAGCTGAATCAAGTATACCGGCCATACCTATTACCCGGGCAGCCAAAAATCCCGAAACCTTATAAGACAGATAAGCCATGACATCAAGCGGATTTGTAACAATAATCAATATTGCATTCGGGCTAAGAGCAGAAGTTTTCTCGACAATTTGCCGCACAATTTCAGCATTAGCTTTCAGGAGATCATCCCGGCTCATTCCGGGCTTTCGGGGTAATCCGGCAGTAATAATAACAATATCGCTTTCTTTTGTATCACAATAATCATTTGTCCCGATTATCTTTGCTTTAAAGCCCTCTATGGGAGCCGATTCCATCAAATCCAATGCTATACCCTGAGGAAGCCCCTCTACTATATCTACAAGCACAACATCAGCAAGATCCTTTTCGACAATCCGCCGGGCAGTAGTTGACCCAACAAATCCTGCACCTACAACTGTAACTTTCTTATCCATAAATTCTGCTATTTAGAAAACCTCAATTATTACCGGGGCATTATAACACAGCTAAATCTGATTGGTATTTTTAATTTGTGCGCCTCGTAGGTGGGCAAATTTTAGGTGAGTTGGAGTCAAATCAACTATATCTTCCACCACCATTCTAATAAGATACTGCGGCTGAGGAAAGAGCGCTTCGGGATGGTAGGAACTCTTTTTTTCTTTTTTTATATCATCAATCACCCTCTTAGATACTCTTTGAATAACCTTATTTTCCCAGTTCAGACTGATATCGTTCTTTATTTTTTTTCTGTCGACAATCTCTGCTTTACCCTTTAGAGTATATCCGGTAAACTTACTCTCATCAATTGCCGTAATACTTACAACAGGATTTCTCTTGAGATTATCAAAGGTTTTTCCCTGGTAAAGGTCTATTAGATATATCTCTCCCTTTTTCTTTATCCCCGCGATGCCCTTTGCGGAACAATGAATCTTCCCATCCGCATCCAACGTAGATACGATAACAAACCCCTGCCCATGGAATAAATGAATTATTTTCAAAGTCAATTTCTTCATATTAATTTATCCTCCTTCAATTGGCCTAAAACCCGCAAATAGATAGATACCTTTTAAAATAGTTTATTAGCGACAATACCTAAAATAATCACCTGGGGAACGGTTATAATCGGCAGCCAAATCGCTACCCGCTTACCAACATTATGCCACAGGAGGCCGATTTCAGTATAATCGGTAACTACCCCGGCCATAAGAAAAACAAAACTATTTCCAAAAGCCCCGGTCTGCCTAAATAATTCAAAAGCCATGGGAGCTGAGCCTTCAGAACATACTTCAATTACCGTAGCCACTAAAAGAGTAACCAAAAGGCCGAAAATAGTCGGACCCATATAATTAGTAAAAATATTAGCCGGCACATAAGCTCCGGCTAAACCGGCCAAGCCCATACCGATTAAAATCCACCAAAGCACCATATTGCTTAATGATACCGCTCCTTTAATAATACCTTTAATATCCGACTTAAAAATTTCAAAAGACCAGCAATGCTCTTTAAATCTCTTTTTAACGTCCTTAAGAATAGAAAAATCTTCTTCGATCTCTATAATGTTATGGTTTTTTTCAATAAGATTTCTTCTTTCCAGAAATTGAAAAATGAATCCGGTTATTATCGCAATCACCACGGCCGAAATTATTATAAACAAAGCTTTTAGGCCGAAAAATCCAATAAGTATTATCGTAAGGACTAAATTCGCCCAGGGGCTAGCGAGCAAAAACGACACCACCGCCGGATTCGACGCGCCTTTTTTATGCAGCTCTATAGAAAGTGCCAGAATCCCGTGAGAACAAACACTCATAAAAAAACCTAAAATCACCGAATAAAGAATAGTTCTCTTCTTCGGTTTAGACAAAACATGAGTAACATATTCTTTAGGTATATAATAATCAATTACTCCTCCCAAAACTAAACCCAAAATAATAGCCCACCAGATAGCCTTAAAATACATTGATAATGAATTTCTAAAAGGCACCAAAAAGGGCACCGCGTATGACAGCAAAACCAAACCCAGTAAAATTGAAGCGATAATAAGAGTTTTATTTTTGTAAATAGAAGCTTTTGGGCAGTTTAAGCAGATTGGGATATCTTTAGCCATAATGAATAGGCCTTAAAGGTTTAATCATCTTGCGATAATTTTTTATTTGCCGCTCCTCTTATTCTATGTTAGCATAAATCAATGCTTTCCCAAATAAAAAAGAAAATTAACCACGAGCTTTGTCTTTTCCTCCAAAATGCTGATAGACTCTACTCCTTAAGAGCAATATCGCCCTTACTATTTAGAAGTATTAAGGACTTTATTCAGAGAGACGGCAAACGCATACGCCC
This sequence comes from Methanosarcinales archaeon, assembly GCA_048634245.1. Taxonomy (GTDB): domain Bacteria; phylum Omnitrophota; class Gorgyraeia; order Duberdicusellales; family 4484-171; genus Susulua. Next base: position 22,144 of record JAIWAR010000002.1, read on the forward strand.
TATCCTCTTTATTTTAGGTTACCAGGGTTTTAGCGAAAAAAAAGCGCCTGGCCTTTATCAAAGCGCTCTCTGCGTAGAACTCCTTCATGATTTTTTTCTCATTCACGACGATATAATCGACAAGTCTGATACCCGCCGGAGTAAACCCTCTTTACATAAGATATTCGATAAATACCTAATCAAATATCGGAATCTCAAATTTAACGGCCAGGACTTAGCAATTGTAGCCGCCGATATCATCTACGCCTTAGCGATTAATGCCTTTCTGACAATAAAAGAAGATCCTCAACGCAAAGAAAAAGCTTTACAAAGGTTCCTTAAAGCTTCAGTCCATACCGCCGGCGGAGAGTTTATTGAACTTTTAGCCGGGGCAAAAAAAATTAAAAATTTAACTAAGAAGGAAATTTACAAAATTTATGACTATAAAACCGCTCATTACACCTTTGCCTCGCCGCTTGCAATGGGAGCAAGATTAGCCGGAGCTGCTCAAAATCAAATTGATATACTCACGAGTTACAGCCTCTATCTGGGGAGAGCTTTCCAGATAAAAGATGATATTCTGGGTTTATTTTTTGACCAGAAAAAAATCGGTAAATCAACACTTTCGGACCTGCAGGAAGCAAAAAAAACCCTGCTTATCTGGTATGCTTATAATCACACCAACCAAAAAAATAAGTCTTTTATAGAAAAAACTTTCTTAAAAAAGAAAGTGACAAAAAATGACTTATTAGCAGTACGAAAAATAGCAGAAGAATCCGGGGCGCTAAATTACGCTCAAGGTGAAATCTATAATCTCACCGGGAAAGCAAAAACTATAATCGCATCGGCCAAGATGAAAATCAAGTACAAGAATCTTCTTTCCCGGTACACCGAACAATTCTAACCATCTGAGTAAAGCCTGGCTTCACTCAGAAAAAGGGAAAAATATGGGTAAAAAAATAGAGGTTAATCTGGCAAAATCCGCGGGTTTCTGTTTTGGTGTAAAAAGAGCTCTGGATATCGCTATCCAGACCGCTAAAAAAAATAAGCAAGTCGAAATGCTGGGAGATATTGTCCACAATGAAGATGTGGTCAAAGAAATTACCTTAGCCGGAATCAAAAAAATTAAACGATTAGGCAAAGGAAAAAACAAAATTCTCTTAGTTCGGGCTCATGGAACATCTTCTAAAATACTTAAAAAAGCCCGTAAGCACGGCTATAAAATAATCGACGCTACCTGTCCGATGGTAAAAGAAATACATAAAATCGCCAAGGAAAATGAAAAAAAAGGTTACCGAATCATCATTATTGGGGATAAAAAACACGATGAAGTCCGGGGCATCCTCGGACAGCTCAAAAAAAGCGCCCTGGTTATCGACGATATCAAAAACATCCCGGTAAAAAGCCTTACCAACATAAAAAAAGGAGCCGTAATAGTCCAATCAACGCAAAATTTAGATAAAACCCTTAAAGTGGTCCGAACTTTAGAAAGAGTCATCAAAGAGCTAAAGTTTTTCAACACAATATGCAAACCCACTCAAACCAAACAAGAAGAAATAAAAATACTGCCGCTTAAAAATGATATCATGATTATTGTCGGCTCAAAAACAAGCGCCAATACTAAGAGGCTTTATGAAATATCAAAGTCGCTCAATAAAAAAAGCTACTGGATTACTTCAAGAAAAGACTTAAATCAAGCCTGGTTTAGGAGTGTAAAAAAAGTGGGGGTGGCGACCGGAGCGTCAACTCCTGATTACACCACTGAAGACATCCTGGAATGTATAAAGAAATTTGTTCGATAAAATCAGGTTTTATTTGTTTTCCTTCTGCTTTTTCTCTTCGATAATTTTTTCAGAAATCGTTGACGGTACTTCTATATACTTTTCAAAGTGCATAGTATAATTACCCCGGCCGCTGCTTAGAGAACGTAAGGCTGTGGCATACCCAAACATCTCTGATAACGGAACCTCAGCAGAGATTACCTGCTGATTACCTTTAGACTCAATTCCCAATACTTTGCCCCGGCGGGAGCAGATATTCCCCACAATATTACCTACATATTCTTCAGGAGTTGTAGCTTCTAAAGACATATGGGGCTCCAGCAATATTGGAATACTTTTCATAAAAGCCCTTTTAAAGCACTCTGCGGCAGCAAGTTTAAAAGCCAATTCTGAGGAATCTACGTCGTGATAAGAACCGTCTGTAAGCTCAATTTTCACATCTACAACCGGATATCCGGCATAAATACCTTTCTGCATAGCAGAAATTACTCCTTTTTCTACCGCCGGGATATATTCACGGGGAATCTTTCCACCGGTAATGCTATTTTTAAATTCAAATCCCTCACCGGGTTTAGTGGGTGAAATTTCCATAATAACATGAGCATATTGTCCCCGGCCGCCGGTTTGCTTAACATGTTTATATTCCTGGGCTACTGAACTTAATACCGTTTCCTTATAAGCTACCTTGGGCTGGCCCACGACTGCCTCAACACTAAATTCATGCTTTAGCCTGTCTACAATAATTTCCAAATGCAGCTCTCCCATACCTGAAATAATTGTCTCATCGGTCTCTTTGTCAGTATGCACAATAAATGTGGGATCCTCCTCAGCCAGCTTCAGCAAAGCTTTAGATATTTTATCTTGTCCAGCCCGGTTTTCGGGTTTAACGCTAATGGACATTACCGGTGCCGGAAATTCAATAGCTTCTAAGAGCACCGGTTTATCTACGCAAGATAAGGTATCCCCGGTTACAGTATAGTCTAGGCCAATAATTGCTGCGATATCGCCGGCATAAATAGTCGAACGGCTTTCTCTCTGGTTAGCATGCATCTGTAAAATTCTTCCCACTCTTTCTTTTTTATCTTTGGTAACATTAAGAATATAAGAACCGGCATCAAGTTTTCCGGAATAAACCCTAAAATATACCAGCTTACCCATATGAGGGTCAGTCTGGACCTTAAAAGCTAAGGCTGAAAAAGGTTCTTGGTCTGAAGGAGCCCGCTCAATGACCTTTTCACAATCTTCAGGATCACTTCCTTTTACCGGAGGTTGATCTGAAGGTGCCGGAAGGTATAAAGTTATAGCATCAAGTAATCTTTGCACACCTTTATTACGAAAGGCTGAGCCGCAAAGAGCGGGAACAATTTTATTAGCAATGGTACCTTTACGAATTGCCGGAATTAATTCCTGAGAGGCTATAGTATCCTCAGACTCTAAATACTTCTCCATAAGAGAATCTTCCAACTCTACCGCTTTCTCCACCATGATATGGTGATATTTTTTAGCCACTTCTTTATATTCATTGGGAATCTCTTCAACATGAAAATTCCTACCCAAGGATTCATCATCATAAATATAAGCCTTCATCTCTATAAGGTCAATGATTCCCCGAAAATTATCCTCAGCTCCAATAGGAATCTGTAAAGGGATTATATTGGCCCCTAAATCACCTTCAATACTCTTAAGGACCGCAAAAAAATCAGCACCGACCCGGTCCATCTTATTTACAAAGGCAATTTTAGGTACCTGGTATTTATCAGACTGGTGCCAAACAGTCTCTGATTGAGGCTCAACTCCTCCAACCGCACAAAAAACCGCTATTGCTCCGTCTAAAACTCTTAAGCTTCTTTCCACTTCAACGGTAAAATCAACATGCCCCGGAGTATCAATAATATTAACCTTACAATCCCCCCAGTAACAAGTAGTTGCGGCTGAGGTGATGGTAATCCCTCTCTCCTGCTCCTGCTTCATCCAATCCATTTGCGCGGCACCGTCATGAACTTCACCGATTTTGTGAGAACGCCCGGAGTAGAAGAGAATCCTTTCGGTCAAGGTGGTTTTACCGGCATCGATATGGGCCATAATCCCGATATTTCTGACTTTTTTTAGCTCTATTTGACGACTCATAATTTACTCCTATCTTAGGCAAATACTTTTTTATATCGCTTTATACGAAGCATTTTCCGGTTACTGATAATAAGAAGACGCTATTATACTGAATACCGAGGATAAAGCAACATTTTTTTGAAAAAATACTAACCGTAAGATATGCGCTTAAGCGATAGGGAGGAGTAACAGTGGCCGATTTAGCTAAACCAAAAGCCGTATTTACGCCCGGTTTGGCCATCAATTACTGCATGTTTATCCGGAGCAAGCCGCAAAGCTTCATGAATTGACTTATCGAAAGTAAAAAGTTCAACATGCTTTCCGTAACGTTCCTTAATTTCACCGATAACTTCAGCAAAATCAGAGTCTCCGGAAACTAAAGCAACGGTATCGTATTGATTATTAACAGCCTTAGAAAACATATCCAAAGAAATCTTAATATCCACTCCTTTCTGGACCCAGCCGTCATGGAACCGGACTAATCTTCCCAATTTAATCTCAAGATAAGGAATGCTTAATTTAAGGCGTCTTAGATAATCCTGTTGTTCCTTGTAAGTTTGAGGATTTTCCTCTTGATTTAATCTTGACGAATAGTAATAAACCCGGATTAGTTTTCTCTTGGCGGTTATCCAGCGGACTATATTTTTCCAGTCAATATCTGTCCGCTTAATCGACTTTCCCTTGCCTAATAAGTTGTACATTTTTGAAACAACATACTCAGCATCAATAAATATCATTAATCGATCCATTTTCCTCCTATTTATTTCATATAAGCTTTTATAATCTTCTGCTCTGTAATTGGTTTACTAGATGAATCCGCAGCCGAATTCTCTATTTTTTCAACAACATTGTATCCGGAAATAACTTCACCAAATATAGTATGACGCATATTAAGCCACGGAGTCTTGGCTGTCGTGATAAAAAATTGGCTTCCATTGGTATTAGGGCCGGAATTAGCCATAGCCAGAATTCCTTGCTTATCAAACTTTAGTTCGCTGTTGACCTCATCCTTAAAAGAAGCTCCCCAAAGTGAACTGCCACCGGTTCCGGTGCCTGTAGGATCCCCTCCCTGAATCATAAAATCTTTTATTACCCGATGAAAAATTATTCCATCATAATAACCTTTCTCAATTAAACCGATAAAATTCTCACAAGCCTTAGGGGCTGCCTCGGGAAATAATTTAATTTCGATTAAGCCTTGATTAGTCTCTAGCACCGCGATTTTATCTTCCATCTTTATCTCCTCTCCGTAAATACTGCTCATAAATACACTTACCACTAATAAAATTAAAAATCTCTTAAACAGCATCATACCTCCCGTTTCCTTGTCTTTTTCTAATTTATACCTGTTAAATTTCGGCTTGTTTTATTAATTTGCGGTAATACTCAACGCATTCGGAACAAGTTAAATCCTCTTGTTTCCATTTGGGGTGGTCTTTTTTGATAAGATTAAGCAGGTACTCTTCAGCCTTAGCATGCTCCAAAGAATGAGCCTCATGAACCATTCTCCTGCAAATCTGACACCTATATTTCTTACTCTTAGAAAAAGTCCTTGTAACATTATTTAAAAATTTCTTCACAAAACTCCTTTTGTTTAAAACTTACTGTTTTATAAAAACTATTTTTAAGGTAGTGCGTACTTTATCCTGCCAGGGCCAAAACATAGCTATCACGGTAATATTTCCAAACCGCTTCCTATATAAAGGCTGACTACCCCTAACCCCCCCGTATTTTTTAGTTAGCTCGGCGTCCTCTTCAATGGGCTCTTCCCCAACCGGCTTCACTGCTGCGCCTAAGATACCTTCAAAAAGACGAGTCCACTCCGCAATATCTTTAGTATAAAAAACAATCTCATAATAATCACTAGAACTAACCCTCTCTTCATAAATATCTAAGGTTTTACATTTCTTAACAATTTCTTTCAAAGTCATGCCTGTTCCTTGTTTATAATTTTTTAATTTTTATTTTTAATCAATAAACATTATCCGCGAAATTAAGATTTAGTCAATCAAAATCACTGTATATCCGGCCAAAGTCTATTCCGCCAATAATTTTTGACCGGTATTTTTTTCTAAGATCTCTCATCGCAGTATCTAAGTCCTCACTCTGCACACCATTCGCTCGGGACAAATAAGCTTCAATAAAAGCGGCTAACTCGTCAATACCCTTAATCAACTCACCATCTCTTTCTACGCGGCCGCCGGAAGTTAATATATCTGTGAATTCATTCTCGGTAAACATATGCATATCCAAATGCCAGCTTTTCGGAATCAATTTAAATATTTTCCTCTCCATCTCAAACCGTTCGTACTCTTTGATCAAATCTTTCAATCCTACAACTGCTCTCTTTACCGGATTAATCACATCCCGGGTAAGGACTTCAGGCAAGTCATGGAATAAGCCGGTAAAGTAATTATTTATACAGCGTTTTTTATCAGCTCCTGTCTCTAAAGAAAAAAAATAAGCCAACATAGCCACGATCAACATATGTCCTAATACCGATGTCTTCGGAACCCGGTACAAATGGCTCCAGCGTATCTGAAATCTCAGCTGCCCGCAAATATTTACGAAATCGGTTAATTCTTTAGAGTGCAATAGCTCCTGCATGCTCTTTAAGTCCTGATACTTCTCTTGTTTAGCGCGAATATCTTCTTTTATTTCTTCTATGGCATACCCTTTAGGATTAGCCCGTTCAATTATATCAAACTCCCATTTGGTAGCATAAAAATGGGCCGCGCTTATGATTCGGCGATTCACATTACGCTCAGCATCATGCAGATACTTCTTAAATCGTAAACAAAAATCTCCGCCCAAAGGAATTATGACCGGGCTTATCCTTTTATAAACCCACTCGTTTAACCTCTTATATTGCCCGGCATTTTCTTTTATTCTGTGGAATAAAGTCGGTTTTAGATCGGTGAGGATAATACGCTGCAAGAATTCGAATAATCCGGCTTCTATTACTTCTATCCAGTCAAAGTCTTTATTATTCAAATCCTCTTCACGCTTACCCAGGCAGTAAGCAATAACCATCTTATGCGCCTGCTTATCCAGCTCTGTCAGCTCAACAGTACGGATTTGATCATTCCACCGCTGCATCTGAGCAGCTTCATAAAGTTTCAGAAGAAATGGCTTGGTTATCATATTTTAATTATATCACTGATTCTCTTCTTTCTGCTCAGATTTTTTCACAGTTGCGTGCCCGGTAAGTTTAAAATCAATATCATCAATAATAGCATAGATACAGGGTAAAACGATTAAAGTTAAAGCGGTCGCGCAAATAATACCCCAAACAATAGTAAGAGCCATAGGCCGCAGGAAAGGGTCGCCTCCCCAAATACCATAGGCTGTGGGGGTTAAACCCAAAGCAGTAGTAATTGTAGTAAGTAATACCGGCCTTAAACGCAGCTGGCCGGCACGAACAATAGATTCTCTTCTTTTAACTCCTTTGCGCCGCAGATTATTGACAAATTCAACTAAAACAATAGAGTCATTAACCACAATTCCCATCAATCCTACAATACCCATCAACATAAAAAAACTTAAGACTAAGCCATGAAAGAAAAAAGCCCAAATAACCCCGATAAGGCCAAAAGGAATCGCCATCATTACCACTGCCGGTTGAATTAAAGAATTAAAATTAGCCGCTAATATAAGAAAAATCAAAAAGATTGCCAACCCGAAAGCTCTTATAAAATCTTTTCCCGATCTAATATTCTCCTGCTGTTCTCCACCATATTCTATACGGTAACCGGGATATTCTCGAGATACATCCTTAAACTCTCTCTCCAGAAGATTGTTAACCCTAAGCGAAGTAATAGCCTTAACGTCAACATCAGCCCGGATAGTAATTACTCTTTTTCCGCCTAAGTGCCGAATACGGGTTAAAGCTTCTTTATCCTCTAGGCGAGCAACTTTATTCAGAGGGATAAGATTGCCAAATTCATTAGAAATAAAAATCTTATCAAAAGTTTCCTTCTTGTCCCGATACTCTTCGGGAAAACGCACTAAAACATCAATTTCCTCCTCAGCCTTTACCGGCTTAATTGAGGTAGCTACCCCTCCATGGAAAACATTACGAATAGAAGAAGCGATATCCGCAACCGACAGGTATGCTCTTGCCGCCTCTTCCTGATTAACAACTACCCGGATTTCACTTCTTCCAACCTCATAATCAGAGGTAATATCCAAAACCCCTTTAGTGCTTTTCAAGAACCCGATTATCTCATCGGAAATTTCCTTTAAGACTGAAAATTTCTCTCCCCTAATTTTAACCGCTACAGCTTTTCCTATTGGCGGGCCGCCTTCCTGTTTTTCGAAGTAAATCTTATCAAAACCCTCTATGCCTTTGATCTTCTCCTTTAACCCCCTAATAATTTGAGAAACGGTTTGCTTACGTTCAGTGTAAGGAGTAAGGTGTACTGCGATTTGAGCGGTGTGGCTTCCGGATTTACCGTAAGGGTCAAACATCCAGGTTTCACCGATTGAACCAACTTGGGTGGTATAAGTATCTAATTGATTTTGAGGCAGCTCTTTGACCTTATCCTCTACCTGCTCTATTAATTCATTGGTCGTATAAAGACTTGTTCCCACCGGAGCCTCAACTCTAATCCAAAACTGTTCAATTCCTTCCTCTGTGCTAAAAAGAACAAAAGGCATATTTATAGCCAGGATAATTGTAAACAAAAACAAGATAATTATCCCTAAAACAACCCAATAGCGCCGGTTTAGGGCTTTATTCACAATATTGGTATAAAATTTAAGAAGCTGCTTAAACCAGGGTAATTCCTTTCTCGACTTAAAATTCTTTTTACCAAAATGAACAAAATCCGCGAAGTGAGAAGGCAAAATCACTAAAGCTTCAAATAATGAGGCTGATAAAGCAATAATCACAACCAAGGGTATTCCCCAGATAAATTTGCCCAGCATCCCTCCCATAAACATAAGCGGGGAAAAAGCCGCAATTGTAGTAATGATGGTAACAGTAACCGGCTTAGCTACTTCCCGGGTTCCCAAAATTGCAGCTTCTCCGGGGTTAAATCCTTTCTCCAGATAGCGAGAACAATTTTCAGCTATAATAATTCCGTCATCCACTAACATACCTAAGACTATAATTAAACCGAACATAGTAATAAGATTAATACTTAAACCAAATAAACCCATTAAAGCTATGGTGGCTGCGAAGGCAATAGGCAGGCCTAAGGCGGTTATTAAAGCAACCCGGAAATTCAAAAAGAGCATAAGAACACAACAAATCAGAAATATACCGATAATTCCATTATTCTTTAAAACCCCTAATCTTCTTGTAATATAATAAGATATGTCGTTTATGTAGGCGGTTTTCAATTTAGGGGCACTTTGAGCAAAAAAGTTTTCAGTCTCCTTTTTCACCTCCTCAACAATCTTGATAGTATCGCCGGATGCTCTCTTAATGACAGTAAGACTAATGGCCCTCATTCCATAACTCTTATTTATTATATCCTCATCTTCAAAAGAAAACCGCACAGCCGCCACATCTTTTACGCGCAGCCAATTACCGGATTCATTAGCCCTAATAACCACATTCTCAATTTCTTCTTTAGTATAAAATTCACCGGTGGTACGAATGCTAAATTCCTCCTTACCTCGTACTTTTCCTCCGGGAATACTCATATTTCGCTTTTTTAAAGCTTGCATTATCTCTTCTAAGCTCACATAGGCATCACGCATTTTGTCGGGATTAACCTCAACCCAGACTTCCGTATCCCGATAACCTTTTCGGGAAATTGAAGACACTCCGGGAATATCTTCGAGTATATCCCCCAAATTCTCAGCATATTCCTGAAGCTCTGCTTCCGACAACTCCCCGCTTAATGCCACCTGAATTATAGGAATTTCACCGGAAGTAATTTCAGTTACTACAGGGTCATCTTTAACGCCCTGGGGAAGATCCCGGACACGGTCAACAGCCTTTTGGATATTATCAACAACCTTATCTTTATCCTTTATATCCTGGCTAATTTTTATCAAAATGTTAGACATATTTTCAATGGAGGTAGACTGCATTTCTTCAATCCCGTCAACGCCTTTCAGCTCTTTCTCAATGGGTATAGTAACCAGCCTCTCTATTTCCTGAGATGGAGCTCCGGGGTAAGCAGCAGCAATGACCACAATATCGTATGAGACCTCTGGAAAGGCCTCCCTCCTGATCTTATAGACAAAAAGAGTGTAAAAACCGGCGATAAGGATAAAAAGAGAGATAAGATTTATTAAAAGTGAGTTTTTTACTGAAAATTCTGAAATCTTCATAACAAAACCTCTACAAGGGCTCCTTCCAATACTTATCTAATAAAACATTCTTTGCCAAATCCAGTTCAATAAGCTTTACCCGGTAAGTATAAAAATTAGATGCTAAATTCAACCTTGCCTTCAGAAGATCCTCTTCGTACTGAATAAGAGTATCGGCATTTGACCGGCCGTAACCTATGCGTTTTATCTGGCTATCAAGCTTTTTCTGATGCAGCTTGATTATAGACTCATATAACCTAACCTGATTATCAGCTGTATTAACCTGGTTTACCTTATCATTGATCTCCTGCAGAATAAGGCGCTCAACCCGCTTTAAGCGAAGCAAGAACTGCCTTTTTTCCAAATTTACTTTCTCTAATTCAGCCTTTGCCTTACGGTTCTCTAAGGATACTTTAAAAATTAGTTTAAAAGATACTTCATCATTGCTATTATCTGCAATACCTTCCCAAGCCTTACTTCTTTGCGAATTAATATTGTTGCGGCTAAGAGTAGCTTCCAAATCTATTTCCGGCCAGAGCGCATTTTTCTTAATCACAATATCAATTTTATTTTTCTTAAGCTCATTTCTTAAACGTTTATAGTCACGCCGCCAAAAAGTAGACTCTTTAAGGGCCTCATATAAATTGACTACGGCAGTACTACAAACTAAATCATCTTTAGGCCTAACTTTTTCTTCAAAATCTCCTCTATTTATTAAGAAGAGTAGTTCATTCTTTGCTGTTTTCTGCGCTAGATAAGCTACTGCGAGATCGCTTTCTCTAGTGCGAACAAGAGCCTCTAAACTTAAAAGTTCACTCTCTTCAACTAAACCTAAAGAATGTTTATCATGATAAATCCTATAAAGCCTTTCTGCGCTCTTAAACATATCCTCGCTTATCAAGCGCTCCTCATTCTTCAAAACAAGATTCCAGTAAGACTTCTGGGCTTTATATATCGTCTCCTCAATATCATCTAAAGAGGTAAATTCTGAATTTTCAATATCAATTTTGGTAATTTTAATCTCGGAGCGATCGGCCAAACCGAAGAAGTTCTTGCCTAACTCCTGGGTTAAAGAAAGTCCGACCAAAGCCTCATTGTAAGGATTTAAGACGCTGGCGGTGCCATCAGTTCGCTTCTTGCTTGCCGCAGTATCTAAAGATAGAGTTGTCCCTGTGGGAAACTTTTTCTCTAGCCCTAAAGAAAAAACATATTCTGTAGCCTCTGAACCGGCAGAAATGCTATTTTGAGCTTTTTTATTCCGGTTATAGCCGGCCTCGGCACTAAAAATAGCGTCAAATATTGACTGAGCATCACCCAGAGAAGTCCGGCTTATATAAGCGTCGTATTGGGCAATCTGAATATCTAAAGAGTTCGCCAGAGCCAGCTCAGTTACATCTTCTAAGGATAACTCGATTACTTCCGAGGATGTCTCCTGAGAGTATACCTTAGCGGTTAAACCCAATACCAGAAAAAAGAATATTATATACTTATTTCTTCTTATCCTTTCCATAAAAAGCCCTTTTTATTTTGTGTAGAATCGCTAAATAAGCCTGACGTTCTTTTTCGGTAAGAACACCGAAAATTTCAGCGATAATTTTCTTGCGGGCTACCCTTGTCTTCTCGGTAATTTTCTTACCTTCTTCAGTCAAGGTAATAAATATAACTCTCCTGTCTTCTTCATCATATACACGCTTTGCCAGCTTCATTGACACCAGCCGATTAATTAAACCAGTGGCAGCCGGAAGGCTTATCCGCAAAGCCTTAGCAATGCTCTTCATCTTCAAAGACTCATCCGTATGAAGCACCTCTAATGCAATGTATTGAGGGAAAGTAATTTTACCCCGGATTAAAGCATCAGCCCGGTTCTTCAGCATAGAACTCGCTAAACGCTGTATATAGGTTAGGGTTTGAGCAAAGTCTCCGGAAAATTCTAAAAGTTGTGTTTTTTTAGACATATTTAGCCTCCTTAATGATTAACTAAGTTAACTATTAATCAACTAAAGTATATAGCATATTTCCTCTTTTGTCAAGGCTAATCAAAGCTCTTGATAATTACTCCTTTACAGATAGAATATAAAGATGAGAAGATATCTTAAATTCTTAGTCATAGCCAGCTTGCTTCTGGGCTTCCGGGCCGAAGCCGATCCCTTACCCCTAAAAGAAGCTCTATACTGGACGGATTTAGGTGAAAACAAAGTCCAATGCCAACTTTGTCCATGGAGATGCATTTTATCCCCCAATCAAAAAGGATTCTGCCGGGGAAGAAAAAACATCAAAGGGAAACTCTATACCCTGAATTATGCTCAACCAATAGCTATCCATGTTGACCCTATCGAGAAAAAACCTTTAAACCATGTATACCCGGGCACAAAATCTTTTTCTATAGCTACTGCCGGCTGTAATTTGCGCTGTAAATTCTGCCAGAATTGGGAAATCGCTCAACTGGACCCTGAGAGTGTAAGCATTGCGCCGGTATCTGCGCAAGAAATAGTCGCGCAAGCTAAAAAAACAAACTCTAAAACCATTGCTTTTACTTACACTGAACCGATGATATTCTACGAATATATGTTAGATATTGCAAAAATAGCTAAACAGGAAGGCATCAAGTGTGTAATGCATTCGGCCGGCTACGTCAATGAAAAGCCCTTAAGGGAAATAGCTAAATATCTCACAGCGGCTAATATTGACTTAAAAGGTTTTAGTGATAAATTCTACGCTTCATTTTGCGAAGGAAGCCTTGATCCTGTGCTCAACACCTTAAAAATATTAAAAGAAGAAGGCGTTTGGTTAGAAGTAACAAATCTGCTCATCCCCGGTGCAAATGACAGTGATGAAGACATTACCCAGCTTTGCAAATGGATTAAAGAAAATTTAGGCCCGGAAACCCCCGTTCACTTCTCAAGATTCTTTCCTCTTTATAAACTCACCAACCTCTCCCCTACCCCTTTAAAAACCTTGCTCCGGGCTCAGAAGATTGCTGAAGGAGAAGGAATAAAATTTATCTATATCGGTAATGTCCCCCAGCAGGTAGGTGAAGATACTGTTTGTCCCAAATGCGGTAAAATACTTATTAAACGTATTGGCTATAACGTTCTTGAAAATCTGCTAAAAGCCGGCAAATGTCCCTTCTGCGGATATAAAATCCCCGGGGTCTGGGACTAACCCTGAGCGTCAATTAATATCCAATGTCGAAGGCTGACCCCGTTGTTTGACAATTCCTCATCCAGCCCCAAGAGTGTTTCCTATCTATTTTTTGCTAATGGAAAGGCTTTAATTTGCTTGTATATTTTCTCCTTACGCATTTCTGATAATTTTTTGTCTAACTCAAGAAAGAATACATACTTTTCTCCTTTAGCAAAAAAGTGCTTGTCAGAAAAGCTTGTCTTATCCGGAATTCTTACAAACATACGGAAACCGCTTCCTTCGTTTCTTAGGCCTTTAAGGATACGCTTCCATGGCCAAACCTCAATAACAGGCCAATTTCTAGGATTCATCAATGAGTCTACATTACCGACTCTTGCAAAGACTACAAGAGGAGCATGTGTTAATGCTTCTTTTAATTCATTTCTTGTAGCGATATCACCCTTGGCAACTTTAACCTCTTTTAGAATCTTATCGAATACTTCGTCAAATTGAAAATTAGAACCATATGTAACAAAATCATTAAGTTCTTTTCCAATAATATTTAGAATACTTCGTTCTCTCAAAAGAAAAAATGGTAAATCAAATCTGGAAGGAAGGCCTTTGTAATCTACAGTCATTTTAGCTTGCTTCTCATTCAGTTTCTTGATAACGAAAATGTTCTCTTCACCACCTATCTGATAAAACCATGCTTTAAACTTTAATTCTCTTTCAGGAATATACAATTCTGTTTCAATAGCATAAATGGTAGATTCATCAAGAAAATTCGGGCCCCAGACTCCTGGATGGTATTCTGCTTCACCTCCACAGGCCGTAACATCAAGGGTAAATTTCGTTGAGAGATAATTAACGATATCTGAAAAAGAATGTTCGTATATTCGAGATTGTGATTTCCATATCACGCCAGTAACAAAAATTATTGCAATAACAACAATAAATAAAAACTTTCGCTTATATTTGGCTAGATTCATGTTCCTCTACCTCCTTCCCTCCCAATTATATCACCGCAATCTTAAGATTGTAAACAAGTTAGCGACTGGATTTATATGTATAGACAAGGGAAATTATCGGTCTTTTTATATTCTGCAGCTAATTTTCCTATTTCGCAAGGATTATTTTGTTTTATGTTATTTAAGAATTAAAAGTGGGCTCCTTAAAATGGTATATTTTAAGAAAAAGGAGGTTCCAAGATGGCTCAAATCCACAAAAATTTCACTGATTCTCAGATCAAAGATCTTTTTAACCGCTATATCCGCAAGGAAATACCTAGAAAATATATTCTTGAGGTTCTTGGTATAAAGAAGAGCCGTTTGGCTGTTCTTCTTAAGCAATATAAAAAGAATCCTCAAGAATTCTCTATCCGTTAAATTGATTAAAGCCAGGCTTTAATCCGTAAAAAAGCCTGGCTTTGGTTAATACGATTCTCTAATATTCTATTCATAGCTTAAAAGAATATTTCAGACGTATTTCAAACCCTTTTATTAAATTCTCGGGGGGTGGGATTAATTAAAACATTCTTTTAGGCCCCAGACGAAAATTAGGAAGATGATCATTAGTAGGCTGAGTTGTACTCCCAGGAAGGGGATGAAAAAAATGGAAAAGATAAAAGTGCCCAGAGCTGCTCCGGCTAAATCGGCAGTATAGATAGATGCTGCTAAATTTTTGGGATTGGCTTGATTAGCTAACATAAGTTTACTGAGGATAGGGTATAGGGAGCCGGTAAGTACGCCTGAAATAAACGAATAACCATAGAAGATAAATTCAGCATAAGGGTGTTGCCCCAAAAACCTTATTCCGGCCACAAAGAAAATCAGGAATAAAAACCAGAGAAAATAAAAAACCGGCAGCGGCCGCTTGATTTTAAATATCTTCTCAAGGTTTAAATTTATTAAAAATGCGCCCACACTTAAGCCGGCCATAAATATCCCGGTTAAAATACCCAACTTCCAGAAAAGAGCACCGGAATAAAGCTGAAACAGCACAAAAATTACTGCGCTCAAACCGATAGATGAAAAGCCTACTATTGAAGCATTAGGCAGGAGCAAAACTTTTTTGCTTGATGCGCCGAAGCCACTAATAAAAAGAGCCAAAATTACAAAAATAATCGCTATAAGATTTCTTACTTTAGGAATATTTATTAAAAGGCGCGGGTAAAATTTTGCCTGCTCGATTAAAGAATAATAGAGAAATCCTTGAGGATTAAAATCGCTGTTTATATCAACTCCCTTCTCCAGCTTACTTTTAAGATAATTCATGCGCTCCTCATCAAGAGAATATTTAAGATGATGGATAGTAAAATAATCCGTAAGGATATTGTGAGCTTGGAAATTTTTTATTAAATCACCGGGGCTGATATTCTTATTTAAACTAGCAATAATAATCATTGAATCTGAGGGAATAAGCAGCCAATTACCAAAGGCGAGATCTAACGTATTTATAATACAAGAGTTAAACTGGGCAATTCGCGGACTCAAAATATCAGCCCTGGAAGGTATCCTGAAGGAAAAAATGCCACGGCCGGTTAAATGCTCTCCAATAAGCTTAAAAAACTCCAAAGAAAAGTAGCGGTTAAGGGCTATGTTTGAGGGGGCGGGCATATTCATAATTATACAATCATACTTCTTTTCAGTTTCACTAAGGTAAAGACGAGGGTCATCAACAATAAAGTTAACTTTCTCTTTTTCTTTAAGTTTAACTCTACCCCTGCTTAAAGCGGAAAGAACAGGATTTATATCTAAACAATCCAGAGTGTTTATCTTATATTTTAATATCTCTTGAACCTGGCCGGAAAAATAAGAACCGATAAAAAGAACATCTTTGATTCCGGAGCGGGCAGAAAAAACACTATGAATAAACTCTTCATCCCCTGCTTTATCCTCACTGGTTGCAACCTGCGAACCATTAACATATAAAGATTCTACGCCGAACTTTTTTGCTAAAATAACCGGGCCGTAATTCGAGCCTTTAGAGATAAGAATATCAGCTCCTTTAAGTTCCGCTTTTAGAATCGGATTAAAACTAAGTGAAAAAACAATACTTAAAAAAATTATTATTAGCGAAGAGATTAACTTTATTTTAGGCTTGATATCCGGAATCAACAGGAACACAAAACTTAAAAAACTAAAAATAAAGGGGTTGGAATAAGAAGAAAGAAAAAAGGTAAAAATAAGCCCGCCGATAAAAAACCCCAAGGCTTCATAGGCAAAGAATTTCCCAAAAGTCTTCTCCCCAAAGGCTTGCTTATTTAAATAATGACGGCTGAAAATACAGAATGAATAGCCAATTAAGAAACTAACCGGGCTAATAAGAAAAAAAGCGGCGATAAAAACAAAACCTAAACTTGCCGCCTCATAGTAGGCTAAGCCAACTAAAGTTTTAACCAGATGAATAGAGCCAATCACCAGCGAGAAAACCAAGGCAAAAAGAGGCGCCAGGCTCACCAGAGACAAAGTCTTCTTATTCTTAGCTATTCGGCTTCCTAAGGAACAGAAAATAAGCCATATCCCTACTCCCAGGATGAAGCTAAATTCATTCTTAGCTAAGGAATAAGTAAACTCCCTGAAAATTGTTAGCTGAAATATTGAGCTGACTATCCCTAAAAATACAAAAATTAACATGGACAACTCCCCCCTTAACTCTTATATTAAGAGTATAACAGAGATGAAAGAAAATCTATATTATTTATTTCTTAGTGGATTAATTTTAGGCTCAGGGCCCTGTTTGGCCTTCTGCGCACCGATATTAGTCAGCTACACAGCTATCCATAAAAAAACCTTTAAAGATTCATTTTTTTCCTATCTGGTATTTTCCTTATGCAAACTCCTAAGTTACGCCGTCTTAGGACTCCTCTGTGCTCTGGGGGTCAAAATAATAAACACCCCCTTAGGAGCAAAATATTTAGATTCTATTTACTTAGGTTTAGGGTATTTTATTGTTCTAATCGGGGTAGCGACTATCTTTCACAAAGGGAAAAAGCTTACTTCAATCTGCAGCTGGTTAAATAAAGGGAATATTAAAAATGTAGGCATCCTGGGACTATTAATCGGATTTACGCCCTGTCTTCCCCTTTTGGGAATATTAAACTATATTATAATCATCTCCAAAAATATTCCCCAATCAATCATCTTTTCGCTAGTATTTGGCCTGGGAACGGTTATTTCTCCTCTATTCATTTTAGTTCTAATTTCGGGTAAATTAGTTGATCAATTCTCGAAAAATAATATATTTAAAGCGGTTATTAGAATTGTCTGCGGGCTGATTCTCTTACTCTTGGGAGGAAGAATTATTCTTCAAATACTTCTGCGCTAAATATATAGATATCGCACTCACCTTTTTTCCAGGCATCCGGCGCCATTTGAGCCTTATGTCCGCAGAGGCTATTCATAAACTCTTCTTTATTCCAGCCGGTCTCAGTTGCTACTTGAGGCAGGTATACTCCACTGCGAAAGTTATCTCTTACCAGAACTCCATGTTTACCCAAAATTATTTCCTCTGGGCCGGTAATTTTTTTTAAAGGAGAAAGAACCGATATCTCGATATGAATATCCTTTAACTCTTCTTTAGTTACGGGCGGAAACCGGGAATCCCGGGTTGATGCGGCAATAGCCATATCCCTTGCCCCCAGATAAAGAGGCTCAGTACCGACAATATTTCCAATACAGCCCCGAAGCTGATGGTTACGGCGTAAAGTAACGAAAATACCCATTACCGTTTTAAAAACTTCATCCTCAGGCTCCCTTTCCAATATCTTTCCCTCATTTAAATAAAGAGTAATGGTATCACGGACTAATTTAAGTAATTCTTCTTTTTGCCGTTTATTTAAAAGTTCTGCCATCTCTTCACTCTCCTTTATTCTATCAGGCTCTTTTCTTATCATTATTGCCGATAGATAGCCTACCACTCTTTCTTTGTCCTGACCGGCTTTAGACGAATTTGACCTTTTTAATACTTTTAACTTATTTGCGCCTAATTTTTTTGCGGCAATCATTACTGAGACAACCGGCCCTAAACCACACATACGGTTTTGTCCGTAGGCTGCGAAAAATAAAGCTTTGGGGTCCATTTCGCTTATTAAGCCTATAGTTTCAATGTCGGTTTTTTCAGCTTGAGGAAGAGAAAGATAATGACTCATATCGGTGCTGGCGATAATTAAAAAATTATCCCTTCCCGCTAAAAGCTCTCCCAGGGCATCCCCTAATATCCTGCAATTTTCCCAACTCTGGCGGCCGAGAGCTAAAAGCAAAACTTTCGGTTCATTAAAAGCTGTTTGGATAAATGGCAGAATAAGTTCTATTGAATTCTCATCTTTAAATGCTTTGGGATAGGTAAAAAATTTCTCATGAGCTAAAGATATCTTTTCTGTCAGTTCCGTATCAGCGGTTAGAATTCCCAGCGGCGTTTTAAACCCTTCATCAGAAAAAACCGCTATACCGTCAAAATCAATCCTATGACTAAAGCCTACCAAAATTACAGTATCGACTTTTTTATTCTTTAATGCCTTAAACCCATAGGCAGCCGCGTCTCCGGAATAAATCAACCCGGCATGGGGGCAGATTAAAGCAATATTCTTATCTTCCGAAGGTTCAACTTTAGCATTTTTCAAATAATTATTTATATCTTTTTTAAGTATCTGAGGATCGTCAGGATACCAGGAACCGGCAAGATCAGCCTCTTTGATACTTTGGGCAAAAACACCGCTAAAAATAATAAGAAAACATAAACTTAAAAAGATAAACTTAGCCATTTAATAACCTCCGGCAATAAATGAATTAGAAATAAAGAGTATCTTTACTTCTTAAATCAGACCGGTTAAGATGCTTAACTGAAAGATTGACCTTTTCTTTTTCTTTAGCCCGGGGAATCTGATAGCCGTCTTTTTCAATTTTTACTACTGTAAACTTTTTACCCATAGAAGTCACGCCAATAGAGCCCTCAACAACCTCACCGGACTCTACGGACCCGGTAATAATACAGCTTATACCGCTTATGCTATGGTAATCCTTTACGGAAAATTCTGCCCCCATACCCCTCCTATTCGTTTGCTCTCTCTAAACCGAGAGCTAATATTTTTTGAATCAGCTTATTATAAAGAATGCCGGCTTTAGCTGCTGATTGCCCTAATTCATCATACTCGTCTAAACAAGGATTAGCATTAGCTTCAATAATGTATATTTTAGAATCTGAGGTTATTCTTATGTCAAAACGAGCATAGCACTGCATATTTAATGCCTTATACGTACGCTTACAAACCTCTTCTATCTTTTCAGTTAATCCGTTAGGCAGCCTTCCGGCAAAAACATTTTTTATCCCCCACTTCTGACGATAATCATAATCCCACTTCGCCTTATAAGTAGCAATTCTTGGTTCGTCTCCGCCAACTTCTCCAAATTTCATCTCCCGTAAAGGCAAAACTTTAATCCTCTTATTACCTAATACGCCAACATAAAATTCCCTCCCCTCTATGTACTCCTCGACTATAGCATCATCCTTTACACTTTCATGAATAAACTTAACCCTCTCAAACAGGGAATCCTCACTATCAACGACTGAAGCCTGAGATATGCCTCGAGAGGCTTCCTCACGAAGAGGCTTTACGATAAGCGGCAGCTTAAGCCGCTTAGGCAGCCATACTTTATGTTTCTTGTAAAAAGTATAAAAATGCGGAGTTTTTATCCTATGAAAGCTTAAAATTTTCTTGCTTAAAGCTTTATTACCGCAAATAAGCAGGCTGGCCGGCGAAGCCCCGGTATAAGGAATCCCCAACATCTCTAATACCGCGGCAACATTTTTATCAAGATAGGACTTCTGATTAAATACTTCGGCCCCATTAAATATAATATCAGGCCTATTCTCCTTAACCTCTTCCAGTAAAATATTAATATCGTTATACAACCCCAAAAAAGTTACCGTGTGGCCGGAAGCTAAAAGAGCCTTATAGATATCAGCCTCAGCACCCCAGTCAAGCTCCTTAAATTCCTTAACAAAATCATAGCCTCTGGGGGTAAAATAAGGGCTGTCAAAAAGCTGAAGAACCTTTAGTTTTTTCATCCTTCCCGGCGAAAGCCTCCCGTATACAGGTAATTCATAACTAAAGCAGTAATATAAGTAGAGATTTTCAACACGGCCAATGATTCAGACTCACTCGAATAAAGTCCTAAAGCCTTACAGCGCTGAATTATAATATCCAAAAGGCTGTTTATAATATATTTTTTTTCACCGGTCCACTTAGCCGTATTATTTAAAATGTCTTTTTTATACCTTCTTATAGTATTAGCGGCGGAGGATTCTTTATTCTTCTTACAAAGATTGCTCTCTGATGATTCTGAAAACAGAAATATCTTTTTTAAATTAGAATCATGAAAGTCCGGAAAATCTTCCATATAAAAACGGCGTTTTTTCTTATAAAAATTCCTTAAGGTTATACGCATCCGGGAAGACTCCCAATACTTCCGGCCCCCCTTAACTAAAGGCTCCTTACCTTTAACTTCCCCCATTAATTCATCCACATAGCTGAGTTTTCGCATTGCTTTCCATCCTTTATATTGAGCCGGCCAGTTCAAATCAGGAGTAAGCCAAACAGCAAATGTTTCAGCAAAATCTTCGTCAGGATGATACTGAGCGTAGTAGTCCTCCAGGTGCCTTACAAAATTCTTGCTATAAGGCCTAAAACGGTAGGTATCATCATACTGTTGAGAAAATTGGCCAAAAACTTTCTGCCATTTTTTCCTTCGGTATAGCTTGTATGCATAATTTAGAGCATGTCCGGTTTCATGGCGCAACAGTTTTAGGCACCAGGAGCGGGTGCCTCCCTCAGCATCTAGCACCATTTTCTTTTCTAACTTGATTAAGGCCGGGTGGGCTAAAAAGAAAGGGATACCAACTACCGGCTCTTTATCCGGAGCAAGCCACTCATCAGCTAAATAGCACAGGGGTTTAAAGTTAAACCCTTTACCCTCTAACTCCCGATAGAGCTCTTTTACGCATTCTTCCAGCCAGGTTCCTTCCAGATGTAAAGGCAGCTCGCAAACTCTTAAATCAAGGAGTTCCTCTTCTGTGAGTTTTGATAGATTGACATTCTTCTTGGGCATCTATTATTTTATTAATTTCACGCAATCAAAGTGATAAACCCCTTTACCCATTATGCGAGGCTCAAATTGAAAGCTTACAATAGGAAAATTTAAAACTTCGTTTCTGTCAGCATCTTCGGGCTGCCAATCTCCCCGGGGAAAGAATTCCGCCAAAGGACAAATAACTTTTTTCCAGCCTGATGTATCATCATCAAGGAAAAACCGCCAAAGCTCTCCACCGGAATCTTTTATGTCAAAAGCAATAATTCCACCGGAATTACGGCCGTGCATATATAAACTGAAAGCATTATACTCTGCCCACTTAATATCCTCGGGTGGAGCTTCCCACCTGGCCGCTCCTTTGGTATCCAGGCCATACCCCCTCGCTACCCACATATAACCGGAAGGATTTAATTCAAAATCCAGCTTTAAAGACTGCTCTCCGCAAATCTTTATTTTTTTATCGCAAACTACCGTCAAGGAAGAATTTTCTGAAGAACCGAAATCAACGGTTCCACTGTTTATCTCACCCTCAAAACTATCAAGCAAAAACTCCGGCGGCGCTTTAGTACAGCCAACGGAAAGAACAAGAAAACAACCTACGAATAAAATGTAGATATTCTTCATCATTTACCCCTTATTTTTAATTAGTATAGCACAGATTTAGAAAAAAGTTAATGGCCTAAGATCAATCTTTCTCAATGATTCCACCTCCCAACAATAAGTCCTTGTAATAAAATGCGGCTATTTGCCCCGGAGCTATGGCCTCAATTTTTTTAGTTAATCTAACCTCCGCTCTTGAACCTACAATATTTAAAGTACAGGGGTAAGTCAAAGAATTATAACGCACTTTTACTTCGATACTCTTAAACTTCCCTAAAGGATAAAACCAATTAAGAGAGTTTACCAAAAAAGTATCCTTGGATAAAAATCTCCGCTCAGCCACAATGACCTGATTATTCTTATTATCAATCCCAGTCACATAAAGAGGCTCTTTCCAGCCTATTTTCAGCCCTCCCCTCTGGCCATAGGTATAATAATAAATACCTTTATGCCGGCCTAAAAAATCTCCTTTTAT
Source organism: Methanosarcinales archaeon (assembly GCA_048634245.1). Lineage (GTDB taxonomy): Bacteria > Omnitrophota > Gorgyraeia > Duberdicusellales > 4484-171 > Susulua. The sequence continues at coordinate 44,562 of JAIWAR010000002.1, forward strand.
ATGTCTTATCCGGCCGGAATATTTATAATAATCAGCCGTATTCTCTTCAATAAATTCCGGATATTCCTTGTCATTAATAAAACAAACATCCTGACTTTCTTTTCTTTCTTTATGAATAATCTTCCTGGATTTCGCAATCCGCTTGACCTCTTCTTTTGTATAATTGCCTAAAGGAAAAACTAAATGTTTTAAGGCTGCCGGCGCAAGCATTGCCAGGAAGTACTCCTGGGATTTCTTGCTGTCTTTGCCCTTCTTAAGAAGGTACTTTCCGTCTTTTTTTACCAAACGAGCATAGTGGCCTGTAGCTAAATAGTTAATACCTAAAGATCTTACCTTTTGCAGAAAAGCTCCAAACTTAATTAAACGATTGCAATAAACGCAAGGATTAGGAGTCAAACCCTGAAGATAACTGTTTATAAAATAATCAATAACCTTTTTCTTAAATAAAACACCTACATCCAGCACATAATGAGGAATGTCCAGCTTATAGCATAGCTTTCTGGCCTGGTCTAAGCTATCTAAATCGCAGCAACGATTCTCCCGGGGATAAAATTTTAGGGTAAAACCGACTACATCCCAGCCGCTTTTTTTTAAAAGGTAAGCGGCCAGAGAAGAATCAACTCCTCCGCTTAAACCCACAGCGATTCTTTTTTTCATTTTTTCTTATCTTGTGAGGTTTTTTTGCGGTAATCGTCAACGGCCGAATGTAAACCCTCTTCAGCCAGAAGAGAACAGTGCATCTTAATTGCCGGTAATCCGCCTAATTCTTCGGCTACATCTTTATTGGTAATCTTTAAGGCACGATCAAGCGTTTTACCCTTGGCAAGCTCGGTTAAGACTGAAGAGGTGGCAATAGCCGCTACACAGCCAAAAGTTTCGAATCTACAATCTACGATTACATCATTTTCAACTTTAATATATATCCACATCACGTCTCCGCAGACTGGATTGCCAACCTTACCGATACCGTCAGGGTTTTCAATCTTACCCATATTACGGGGGTTACGAAAATAATCCAAAACTCGCTCAGTATAATCAAGATTAGACATAATTGACCATCCTTTCTAATGCTACAAGGGCTTTGTTTATTATTTCCGGGCCTAACTCTATCTTATGCTCGTTTTTGCTTAGAGCCCGGTATATATCTTCAAGAGTTGTCATTTTCATGCTTGTACAAATCTTTGCCGTGCCTAATGAGTAAAATTTCTTACCCGGGTTCTCTTTACTCAAACGATAAATTAATCCCTCTTCCGTACCGATAATAAATTTCTCCGCTTTAGATTCTTTTGCCCGCCGTAACATCCCGACGGTTGAAACAACAAAATCAGCCTCCTCTAAAATTTCCTTAACACACTCCGGATGAGCCATGACTTCTGCGTCAGGATGAATTTTTTTTGCCGCTCGGAGATCTTTTAAAGAAAAATACTCGTGCACAAAACAATAACCGGGCCAAATAATTATTTCTTTTTGAGGAACATTTTTCTTCACCCACCAGCCTAGATTTTTATCAGGAACAAAAATTACTTTCTTTACCGGAACATTTTTTACTACAGTAACCGCGTTGGCTGAAGTGCAGCAAACATCGCTTAAGGCCTTTATCTGGGCGGAAGTATTTACATAACTTACCACCCAAGCATCAGGATGCTCTTTTTTCAACTCAACAAGCTGCTGAGTATCAATCATATCCGCTAGCGGACAACCGGCTTCTTGAACCGGCAAGAGGACAGTTTTTAAAGAAGACAAAATCTTAGCGGTCTCGGCCATAAATCTTACCCCGGCAAAAACAATAATCTCTTTTTCAACGTCCCGGGACTTCTTGGACAATTCCAAAGAATCACCTAAAAAATCAGCTATATCCTGAATCTCGGGAGCTTGATAATTATGAACGAGTAAAACCGCATTCTTTTCTTCTTTCAATCTCAGGATTTCTTCTCTTAAAGCCGGCTTATCCAAATCTAAAGTCATTACAAACTCCTTACCGAAAGATTCTCTAACGGATTAATTCTGCCAAAACGGTGAAATTTTCCGTAATTTTTCCACTATCGGCGGTAAAACCGTTAAAACCTTATTGATATCCTCATCACAAGTGTATTTTCCTAAACTCATCCTCAATGAACCGTGAGCAACGTCAGCCGGTAGCCCCATGGCTAAAAGAACATGAGAAGGCTCCAGGGAACCGGAAGTGCAGGCCGAACCGCTGGAAGCGCATACCCCTTCAAAATCTAAATTTATTAAGATACTCTCTCCTTCAATATGCCGTATACAGATATTCAGGGTATTATATATCCGCTTCCGGAGATGTCCGTTAATTTTTATTTCGGGAATTTTTTCTTTTATCCCCGCTTCCAGCTTATCCCGAAGAACCCTTATTCTTTTTTCATCATCCTTCATCTCTATCATAGCTAACCGGGCTGCCTCACCTAAACCCACTATACCGGCAACATTTTCAGTGCCTGAGCGTCTTCCTCGCTCATGCCCTCCGCCGTGAAGAAGAGAAAAGAATTTTACTCCCTTTTTTATATATAAAGCGCCCACGCCTTTAGGCCCATAAAACTTATGGCCGGAGAGTGAAAGCAAATCCACCCCTAAAGCCTCTACATCAATGCCTACTTTACCTACAGCCTGAACAGCGTCACTATGAAAATAAACCTCTCTTTTTCTGCAAATATCGGCAATTTTTTTTATCGGCTGAATCATCCCCACTTCATTATTGGTATGCATAATTGAAACTAAAGCAGTCGTATCCTTAATGCTGCTCTCTAATTCTTCCAAATCTATTAGGCCCTGTTTATTGACCCCTAAATAAGTTACTTCAAACCCGAGTTTTTCCATTGCCTGACAGGAACGCAGCACAGCATGATGCTCTATCTTACTGGTAATAATATGCCTTCGGTTATTCCGGCAAGCAAAAACAACACCCTTTATAGCCGTATTATCAGACTCGGTTCCTCCGGAAGTAAATATAATTTCACCGGGCTGAGCCCCCAATAACCGGGCTAGAAAACTTCGGGCCTCTTCTACCGCCCGCTTAGATTCTTGAGCAAAACGGTAGACTGAAGAAGGATTGCTGTAAATATCCTTAAAATAAGGCATCATCTTTTCCAGTACTCTTTTATCCAAAGGGGTAGTAGCATTATAATCTAAGTAAGTCATCACTTTTCTCTTTTTGCTATCGTATACTATATAATAATGGGTGTCAAATATTTTCTTGAATTGACCGCTTTTGCCAGATAAAAACCTTATCCTTGCGTTTTACGGTAAAGGGGAGTTTAACTCCTCCGACTTGCCCCTTTTCTATGCGCTCTACGAACTTATGGTTTATTTGAATGTCTTTAACCCTGGCAAAGGATGCCGGGGTATTCTTGCCGACACAGAGAATCTGAACGCCTTTTTTTAAACTTCCGTTTCTCAGGCAGATTTCGGCTACACTGATTTTTTTATAGAATTTTATTACTTCACCGAGATAAATCTTCTCATAACTATTTTCTAAAATCCGGCTGGGAAAGCCCCCTGGTTCACCCCAATAAAAACCATTAGAAAATCCCCGATTATAAACAGTATACAACTCTTTCTTTAACTTCTCTTTTAAAGCCTTGGTCAGCTTACCCTTAAAATAAGCATCGATTGCCTTCCGATACACAGAAGTTACTACTCGAATATATTCCGGAGAACGATTTCTACCCTCTATCTTAAAAGCATTAATCCCGGCCTCTATCAAGCTATCGATAAAATCAATAGTGCATAAGTCTTTAGGACTTAAGATATAGTCACAACCGGCTACGTACTGAGTTTCGCCTTGGGTATCAACGATTAAATACTCTCTTCGACAAGGCTGAATACACTCCCCCCGGTTAGCTGATTTGGAAAATGAATATTGGGATAAAAAACACCTCCCCGAAAGGCTCAAACACATCGCACCATGGATAAAAGCCTCCACCTCACAATCTAAATTCTGTTTCTTAGCTCGGGAAATTATATTTTTGATATCCAAAAGACTGCACTCCCGGGCTAAAACCACTCTTTTTACGCCCCTTAAAGCGTAATTTTTTAGGGCGGGAAAATTAGCTACGCTAGCCTGGGTAGATAAGTGAATCTTTAAGCCCAGCTCCTGAGCAATAGAAAAAACCGCCATATCCCAAAGAATAACTCCGTCTACTCCGGATTGTTTAGCCTCTTTTAGAATCTTCTTGACTTTATTAATCTCTTTATCATAGATAATAACATTTAAAGCTAAGTACCCTTGACGTTTTCTCTTATGCAGCAATTTCATTATCTTTTTTATCTCTAAAATATCAAAGTTAGCGGCCAGATTGCGCATATTAAGGCCTTTTATGCCAAAATAAACACTGTCAGCGCCAGAATCTAAGGCGCTATAAAAAGAGCTCCAATCTCTAGCCGGCGCAATTAATTCCGGCTTTTTAATTTTTTTCTTCATGTTAAAAAAAGGAAGGAAACAATCTTAACGGTTATCTTGATATTTTAATTATTTTGTATTCTAAAGTTCCGGCTGGAACATCTATCTTTACAATGTCATTTTCCTTATGGCCTAACAAAACTTTACCTACCGGAGAAGTCACTGAAATCAGGCCCTTTAAAGCATCAGCCTCATCTTGGCCTACCAGAGTATACTCAAGCTCTTCATCAGTATCTAAATCGAGAAGGGTTACTTTAGCACTGATATAGATTTTATCCGTAACTATCTTGTCCTCATCAATAATCTCAACCCGGCTTAACTTATCTTCTAACTCCGACACTCTCATTTCATTCTTAGCCATTGCGTCTTTAGCCGAATGATATTCGGCGTTCTCTTTTAAATCGCCCAAGGAACGAGCGTGCTCTATGGCCAGAGAAATCTCCCTTCTCTTAACTACCTTTAGATGTTCCAGCTCTTCAGTTAACTTTTCATACCCGGCTCTGGTTAAATATACCCTTTCCATAATAATCCTTCTTTTGTTTAAGGTGTTCTTTTCATATTAAATAGCCCTTAATATTGCCTTAATTATATCGGGTTTATTAAGAGTAAAAAAATGGAGCTTTTTAACCCCGTTTCTCACCAAATCCCGGCACTGTTTTATAGTAAAGTCGATCCCGGCCTTTTCCTGCTCCTGAGGATTATTGATAAGGCTGGCCATAGTTTCCTCGATATTTTTGGGAATGGTTACCCGGCAAATAGACGCGAATTGCTTGACCTTAGTTATATCCGTTATGGGTAAAATCCCCGGTAGAATTGGAATATTAATTCCTTTTTTCTCCATTCTATCAAGCAATCTATAATAATAGGTATTATCAAAAAACATTTGAGTTACCGCAAAATCAACACCGGCGTCAATTTTTTGCCGGGCATAATCTAAATCTTCCTCGAGAGAAGAAGTTTCAATATGCCCTTCCGGATACACAGCAACCCCGATACAAAAGCGGCCGTATTTTTTTATAGCTTTAACTAAATCCCGGGCGCAAAAAAAGTTCTGGCCTAAAAAATCAAAATTGCCGACTCCTTGTGGGGGATCACCACGTAAGACCATGATATTCCCAATGCCTTTTTTCGTACAATCATCTAAAAAGTCTTGGAGTATTTCCTCGTTTAAATCAAGACAGGTTAAGTGCGGCATAACCTCTAAACCCTTTTGCTCTAAAAGCAAAGCGACTGCCGCCTTAGTCGCTGCCCTAGTCGTTCCTCCTGCCCCGCAAGTCATAGAAGCATATAATGGTTTGCACTCTCCCAAAGCTTTGATTGTGTTTATCAGGGCGGATTTACTCCGTTCACTTCTTGGCGGGAAAAACTCAAAAGCCACTCCCCGATCATTTTGTTTAAGAATTTCGCTTATTTTCATATTCGTCTACCGGATTCAAATTTAGCCTGAATCAGCATTGTTGTATTTTATCATGGACAAGAAAGCATATCAATGCAATTTCCCAAACCTAAAGCAAAGTATGAGCCAGATAAGAAGAACGAACATAAGGCGCGCTCTTTACTCCTCGAAATCCCAGATTTTGAGCGTATTCTTTAAAATAGCTGAATTTATCGGGATGGACGTATTCTTTTAAAGGGTAGTGCTTTAATGAAGGGGATAAATATTGGCCCAGAGTCAAGAAATCACAATTAACTCTTCTCAAATCCATCAAAGCCTGAATAACCTCACCCTCCTCTTCGCCTAAACCTAAGATAAGGCCGGATTTAGTAAGAACTTTTTTGTTTGCCTCCTTAATCAACCGTAAAACATCCAATGACCTCTCATAATCGGCGCCCTTTCTTACCTTTGCATATAACGAAGCCGGGGTCTCTAAATTATGAACGATCACCTCGGCTTTAGAACTTACAACTTTTTTAATCAACCTTTTCTCTCCCTTAAAATCAGGGATCAAAATTTCTACTTTCATCCCGGAACTTATACTCATTACCTCCTCTACGGTTTGACAAAAAAGATCTGCCCCTTTACAATCAAGGTCATCCCGGGTTGGAGAGGTAATAACCACATAATTCAAGCTTAATCGTTTAACTGCCTCTTTTACGCGCTTAGGTTCGCTAAAATCAACCGGGGAGGGCTGCCCTTTATTAATCCCGCAAAAAGCGCAAGCTCTGGTACAGGTATCTCCAAGAATCATAAAAGTAGCAACCCCGCTGCGAAAACACTCTGAAATATTGGGACAGGAAGATTCCTCGCAAACACTATGCAGATTTAGCCCTCTTAAAATGTTCTTTATCCTGCGACAAGAGCCAAGATCTATCTTTTTGTTTAACCATAAAGGTTTCGGGGATATTTTAGGCATTTCCAAATATTTTATAATTATTCCATGCTTTTGTCTTATACTTTTCCTTCAGAAAAAAAGCTACCTTTTCACTCTCTGAGAGTGAGAGCCCCCCCTGATTAAACTCTACCTTAAAGATAAATTCAAAACTTCGGGACAAAAGAGAACGCAAAAAGCAAAAGTCTAGAGTTTTACCCAAAGCCTCATTTAAAGATATTGCCCTCTCCTTAAGGCCATTTGACCCTTTTATAATCTTCCCAACATAGGTTGAGTCAATCTCCTGGGGAATGCTGCCATGCTGAAAAATAATGTTTTTTTTACGCCGCTGGGCATTGCCGCCGATTTTTCTTCTGCCAATTAAAAGATCGAAATGCTGCCAGGTTGAAAAACAGGAACTTTTATATTTGCCCAGATTCTTTGAAACCTCCTGCATAGCCGGAAGTAAATCCTTAGCAAAATAAGCTTCCAACCCTAATTGATGATAAAAGTGCTTAAGAAAAGAACAAATTATCCGGTAAGACTCTTTAACTCCCCCGGATAGATTTAAATCTTCTAAGGAACAAACTAAACTATAAGTAAGTTCTTTATGATGAAGAATAGCCGAGCCGCCGGTTATCCTTCTTACAAAAGAAATTTCCTCGCAAAGGTTTAAAACCTCCCGAGGATCTTGGTTATATCCCAGAGAAACAAAAGGTTCTTTCCATCCATATACTCTTAAGGTAGGAGTTTTATGAGAACGGTAATTGGATAATATAGCCTCATCAACAGCCATATTATAGTAACCGTCACCTTTTTGATCTACAATCAGGCGCCAGGTTTTTCCCATTTTAAATCCGGAAATCTGGCTGCCCTTACTTCATCAACCCTTTTAACCGGCGCCAGGCGGGGGCAAGCCTTGACCTTTTCACAATCGGTATCGATCTCCCTGTCAATATCAATCATGGTTTGAATAAAATAATCTAAGGTTTGCTTGCTTTCGGTTTCAGTAGGTTCTACCATCAAAGCTTCTTTTACAATTAAGGGGAAGTATATTGTGGGAGGATGAATGCCTGAGTCAATTAATCTTTTGGCAATATCCAGAACGGAAGCTCCTCTTTGTTTTTGCTTTTCACAGGTAAAAACAACTTCATGCATACATCTCTTAGGAAAAGCTACCTGGTAATGCTTCTTTAGCTTTTCTTTTATATAATTAGCGCAAAGAGTGGAATTTTGGGCTACCCGCAAAAGTCCATCCCCTCCTAAACGCAAAAGATAAGCATAAGCTCTTACTAAAACTCCAAAGTTACCGTAAAAGCTTCTCACTCTTCCGATAGAATGCTTTATCGCATAGTCAAAATAAAACTTATTATTTTTTTTACCTATCAAGGGTGAAGGAAAAAAATCGCACAACTCCTCAATAGCCCCTACCGCGCCGGAACCAGGGCCGCCACAGCCATGAGGAGTAGAAAAGGTTTTATGCAAATTAAGATGAACTATATCAAAGCCCATAAGTGAAGGTTTTGTTATACCTAAAAGGGGGTTAAAGTTTGCCCCGTCATAATAAAGAAACCCCCCATTTCTGTGTATAATATCGCTTATAGCCAGAATATTGGTTTCAAATAATCCTAAAGTATTAGGATTAGTAAGCATAATAGCGGCTACATTCCCATCAACCAGCCTTTCCAACTTGCTAATATCTACCAACCCTTGAGAATCACTCTCAACCACTTGGACCTGATACCCGCACATTGCAGCAGTAGCCGGGTTTGTCCCATGAGCTGAATCAGGAATAATTACTTTGGTCTTTTTATTACCTTTAATCTCATGGTACTTACGAATCATCAGAATTCCCGTTAACTCTCCCTGAGCACCGCTGGAAGGCTGAAAAGTAAACCTCTTCATTCCCGTAATCTCACAGAGTAACTCTTCCAGATTATAGATCAACTCTAAGGCACCGCTTAGAGCTTGCGGCTCTTGATAAGGGTGAATATCATTAAATCCCTCCAGCCCGGCCAATTCTTCGTTAATCTTGGGATTGTATTTCATGGTACAGGAACCCAGAGGATAAAAATTAGTATCGATGCAAAAATTTAATTCTGCTAAGTGTAAATAGTGACGGATAACATCCAGCTCTCCGAAACTAGGCAAAGGCAGCTCATCCCGGAGTATTTTTTTAGGAAAAATGTCCTCCAAATCCTGCAAAGGAATTTTAGGCGCGGCTAAATAAGTGGTTTTACCAAAACCTTTATCTTTATCAAATATAACCCCTTTATCCATGAAGCACCTCGGCTAAAGTATTAACAAAATTATCGATATCTTCCTTACTTTTTTTCTCGGTGCAACAGCTTAAAATACCGTTTTTATGCTGAGAGAACTTATCCCCCAGATAGTAACCGATAATAATATTCCGCTTGTAAAGTTCATCCTTTACCCTCCAGGCATCTTCAGTCTCCCAGACAAATTCATTAAAGACTTGAGGCAGGTAGGGAATTTTCACCCCTCTTACTTGCTTTAGGCGCCGGTAAAGGTATTGAGTATTATTTAAGGAATATAAAGCCGCCTCTTTTAACCCCTCTCTCCCCACCAGAGAAAGATAGATTGCCGCCGTTATCGCACATAAAGATTGATTGGAGCAAATATTGCTGGTGGCTTTTTCTCTTCTTATATGCTGCTCGCGAGTCTGAAGGGTAAGACAAAAGGCATCTTTCCCTTCTGAATCCTTAGTCTTACCTACAATCCTTCCCGGCATCTGCCGTAAGTAATCTTTGCGGGCGGTTAAAAAACCAAAGGATGATCCGCCAAGGCCTAAACTCCCCCCTAAAGGCTGCCCGTCGCCACAAACAATATCCATACCTAAGGAGCCCGGCTCTTTAAAAAGTGCTAACGATAAAGGATTGGTAATCATAACGGTTAAAGCACCCTTAGCGCTTGCTATTGCCGCTAAATCTTCGGCATTTTCAATAAGGCCAAAAAAATTAGGGCTTGAAAACGCGCAAACCGCTGTATCCTCATTTAAGGTTCGCTCTAAAGCCTCCCTATTCACTAAGCCATTATCTCTTAAGCTTACCTCTTCAATAATAAAATCAAATCCGGCTAAGTAAGTGTAGAGTGTTTTTCTGTATTCGGGATGAATCACGCCGGCAAGAATAATCTTTCGGCGTTTAGTTATCCGCAAACTCATAAGCACAGCTTCAGCAAAAGAAGACGCGCCGTCAAGCATGGAGGCATTAGAAACATCCATACCGGTCAAAAGACACAAAAAACTTTGATACTCGTATATAGTCTGCAGTATCCCCTGAGAACACTCCGCTTGATAAGGAGTGTAAGCAGTTACAAACTGGGAACGGGAAAGGATAAACGACAGGGCTGCCGGGATATAATGGTCATAGCACCCGGCCCCTAAAAAGGAGTTAAGCTTATTTACTGTAGTATTCTGCTCAGAAAGCCCTTTTACCGCCTTCCTTACTTCTTGCTCACTACAACCCTTAGGTATATTAAGAGGGTTGCCTAATCTTATCCTTGAAGGAATCGAAGAATAAAGCTTATCTATAGAGCTTACCCCTACAACTTTAAGCATCTTCCTGAGGTCTTCGTCAGTATTTAAAATATATGGCATTGTTTTAACACTTATTTAATTATTTTTTCTCTTTCCCGATAAACTCTTCGTAAGCAGCTTCATCCATAAGATTATCTAACTCTACTTGATTCTCAATTTTAATTTTTGCTATCCAGCCTTGATCCAACGGAGACTCATTTATCCATTGAGGATTATTGCCTAGCTCATCGTTTGCTTGAATCACCTCGCCGCTTATAGGAGCATATAATTCACTTGCCGCTTTTGTAGACTCAATAGTTCCCAGCTGAGATAATTGTTTTATTCTTTCCCCAACTTTAGGCAGTTCAATGAAAACTATATCTCCTAACTGTCCCTGGGCATAATCAGTTATTCCTGTAGTGACTACATCGCCTTCAATCCTTATCCATTCATGAGATTTGGTAAATTTTAAGTCTGCCATTTAAACCCTCCGCCCCTTTGTTCTAATATCTACAAAGGAAAATTTAGTCACCTCTGCTCTATATAATTTACTTCTTACCTCTAAGCTAACTTCTAAACCATATTTAGCATATTCTTTTTCAACATAAGCCATGCCGATGAATTTATCTATATTCGGTGAATATGTCCCGCTGGATACTTTGCCAATCACACTCCCCTCTGAACATAAAAGATACCCTTGCCGGGGAACAGCGCGTTCCCGCATAATAAGCCCTATTCTCTTCTTTTTCAAACCTTCATCTTTTACTTTAAGAAGCTCTTTTTTACCGATAAAATCTTTATTTAGCTTAACCGCCCAATCTAAACAAGCCTCATAGGGGTTAATGGTATCATCTATCTCGTGGCCGTATAAAGGATAACCGGCCTCGATTCGCAAGATATCCCGAGAGCCTAAACCGCAAGGCTTAAGCCCAAACTCCTTTCCCGATTCAGTTAGCCTATCCCACCACTGGATACCGCCTTCCCAGGGAAGATATATTTCAAATCCGTCTTCTCCGGTATAACCGCTACGGGAGATAATAATTTCCTGATCTCCTGCTTTCACCTTCTTAAAAGACAGGTATTTGAGCTTGGATTCTTCAAGCCCAAAAACCCTCTTTATGACTTCAGCAGAATAAGGCCCTTGAATAGATATAAGAGCTAAATTCCTGCTTCGATCAATTATCTCTACTTCAGGTTGAATATTCTCCTCAAACCACTTAAGCACCTTATCCTTGTTAGAAGCATTTACCACGCATAGAAAAGCTTCCTCTTGACGATAAACCATTAAATCATCGATAATACCCCCGGATTCATTTAGAAAAAGATTATACTGCATCCGTCCAATATCAATCGTTGAGATATCATTAGAGGCAAGCTTTTGCAAAAAAGAAAAAGCCCTTTTTCCTTTTACTTCTATCTCCCCCATATGAGAAGCATCAAAAATACCACAGGCTAAACGAACAGCTTTAGCTTCGGCCAGCATACTCTTATATTCAGAAGGAAGGGCCCAGCCGGAAAAATCAACGATTCGTCCCTTATCTTGAAGATGCTTTTGATAAAAAGGGGTTTTTTTTAACTCCATCTTAAGCGCACTTTGCTATCTGAATTACCTTATTTCTCTGCTTATCACCTTTAACAATAGTAATATTATATTTCTTGGTTTTGTAATAGCCCGCAAGCACTTTTATTAATTCTTTATTTGCTCTGCCTTGGGCCGCCGGTGAATTAAGGTACACCTTTAAACCTTGGAGAGAGGCTTCGATTTTTACTTTCTTAGCCCGGGTAACCACCCTCACTTCAACTTTCACTATCTTTAACTTCAATGGTATGCAGTTTAGAAGAAATCTTCTCTATCTTTCCGGTTAAATCATCGTACCTTGAACTTGCACTTCTTATATGGGTACCTAAAATCGTGTAATCGCGCGTAAAAACAGCTACATCCTTTTCCAGCCGCTTTAAGTTATCGTAAATCTGCCGGGCTTTCTTCTCTACTTTTATTGCCTGAAAACCGATAAGAATAGTCTTTAGATACGCGTATAGGGTATTCGGCCCGACGATAAATACTTTTTTCTGATGAGCAAATTCTAAAAGTTGAGTCTCAGTAATGATAAAATAGTAAACTGCCTCTGAAGGAACATACATCAAGGCAAAATCACTTGTCCCTTCATCAGGATAAATATAAGCGGCTGCCTCAGCGATTCTCTTCTTCATGCTCTCCAGACAAAGCCGATATTGAGCCTTTTTCTCCGGTTGTGCGGCGTCAAGGTAATTCTTAAAAGCTTCCACAGAAAACTTCGCATCAATAGGTACAATTACCTCAGGAAGCTTAATAACAAAATCTACCCGCTTACCGTCCTTAAACCCATATTGAGATACAACCACCTCTTTCGGTAAAATATCTTTAAGCAAGTTCTCTAAAATACTTTCTCCAAAAATACCTCTGGCTTTGGTAGGTTTTAAGATATCGTGGAAAGATTTAGTGAGCTGTAAAATTTCCTGGCTCCCCCGGTCTAAGCCACCTATTCTCTCGCAAATTTTAGAAAGCCCTTCAGCTACCGTTCTCTGAGAATTAAGAAAATTACTCTCTTTTCCTGATTTAAAAATAAGGATAAAAAGGATAATAAGAATTACTGCCAGTATTATAAAAAGAAGATAGGTTATCATATGTGTAGGGAGCAGGCATTGCTTGTGCCCGTCAGGGTATGCCGTCTGTTATTTAATATTTTTATTAACGGGCCGGTCATAACCGGCCCCTACTATATCATCTAAATTGATAATTTATCAATTTATAGATGTCTTTAGCCTCGGGCATCCTCCCCTCTCCATGAACACCACAGGCTAGCTCGCCCTTCCGGGGAAGCATGATAAGATATTTTTTTATTCCTCTCAACTTCTTTACATTCTCGTGAATTAGGGGATTCCGCCACATATTCTCGTTCATAGCCGGAGCTAACAGAACTTTTGTATCCGCGTTTAATGCTGATACAACTGTGGTAAGAAGATTGTCGCAAATACCAGCTGCAATCTTGGAAAGAGTATTAGCCGAAAGAGGAGCAATTACGCAAAGATGAGCCCATTGAGAGAGGCTTATATGTTGAATATTCTCCTCTTTTATTAACCTAAACATATCTACATATACCGGATTCTGCGAAAGCTCTTGAAAAGCCAGGGGGGAAATGAACTTTGTTGCAGCTTCAGTCATCATTACTTTGACCAAGTACCCATTTTTAATAAGCAAACGAACTAATTCGCAAGTTTTGTAGCAGGCGATTCCTCCGGTTACTCCCAGCAAAATATTCTTGCCCCCTGACGGGCACAGGTTCTCTCTATATTTTTTCTTTTCCATAGATAGGCTCTATTGTAATCTAAGTCTCCTTAATTGTAAACCCCAAAAGTTACGATTAAAGGCCTTTTTATTGTGATTTAGCTCTAAAACGAACAATCTTGCTTAAAGCCCCAAGAAGCATGTTTTTAGATTCTAAGGGAATAATCTCTTTGTCTCTATTGATTATAAATCCTTTATATCCGGTTTTCATATCGCTAAGAGCATTGGCAACCACGAAATCACTCTTATTCGCCTTTAGGCTCTTATAGGCTTTTTTTATAATTCCCTGCTGTTTTGGTTCTAACTTAAATTGGATAAGCAAAGAATTCGGAGCTTTGGCCCGTATCTGTTTTATAATTTTCTCGGTAGGGACTAATTTTAAGGCCATGGGCTTACCTGAGGAAATCTTCCCTTTTTGAGGAGACTTTATCTTATAATCACTAATTGCGGCACTATGAATAATTACATCATAGCGTTGCTTTTTCATTACTCTGGTAAGTTCTTTCTTAAACTCTTCAAAATACCGGTAAAAAATGACCTTTAAACCCCTTATCTTGCCTAAACAATGGGGGTTTATAAGAAGAGTAACTGAATGGCCTTTTCTCTTTAGCCCTTTAGCCAGATACAGGCCGGTCTTACCGGTAAAACGGTTGGTAAGTATGCGAACATCATCAATTTTAGCCCAGGTGGAACCCGCGGTAATTAGTATTTTCACTCAAAGCTCTCTTTTTCTTGTCGAAGATAGAATCAGCATCTTTAAAGCTTTTTTATCCTTCATCCGCATCCAATTTTTATAAAAACTGTTCTCACGCACAATCTGGGCAATTGCCATTAATACTCTTAAATGAAAATTCCGCTCATCTATGGAACCGGCGAGGACAAAAATAATCTGTACCGGATCTTCCCGGGGTGAGAATACTATTCCCTTGCGGGCCCGCACAAGCATAATTTCAAACTTATTTCTACCGGGAACAATAATATGAGGAATAGCCAAGCCCTTCTCAATCACCGTATCGGACTCCTCCTCTCTCCTAATTAACAACCCCTTAACCTGCTCGGGGCTAATTCCCAAACGCGAAGAAAGCATCTCAGATATAAGCGTAAAAAAATCATCCCGATTCATCTCTTCTCCTAAGTCTAAAACAGGAGAATTCTCTACCAGACGATCAAATCTATCTTTTACTATTTTATCCCGTTCATGAAGGATTTCTTTTAATTCATCTTCTAAGGAAGTATCTACAAATTCTTTTGCCGTAACCCTTTCTACCAGGTGCATAAGCGCGGAATACCTCTTTATCTTGCTAACACTTAATCTAAAACAGATAAAACTAGCTCCGATAAAAAAGATACTTATAAATAGCGGTATCTTACCCATCTTGAAAATTAAAACACTATAAATAATAACTGCAAAAATCTGAACCCAGGGATAAAACGGAGATTTAAAAGTGGGACGGTAATTTATAACCTTGCTTTCCCTCATTATAATAACTGAGAGGTTAACAAATATAAAAAGAAGAATCATAAGCGTCGAGGCTGTCTTTACCAAATCCTCGAGATCTAAAAAAAGTATTAATACCAGCATAAACAAACCGGTAAAGATTATAGAAAAATAGGGAGTCCGGGACTTCTTGGAAACAAATGAAAATCGGGAAGGAAGTAAATCATCCTTAGCCATAGCCAGGGGTATGCGGGAAGAAGAAAGTATACCGGCATTAGCTGTGCTAATAAAAGCGGTTAAGGCGGCTAAAGAAATAATAATACCAAAACCTATACCGCCCAATTTTAAGGCACCTTGAGTTAAGGGGGTAAAGGTAGAAGTTATTGCCTCAGACGGTAAAATACCAATAGTAACCCCGACACAAAGACAGTAAAGCACCTGAACAACAAAAAAAGATAAAAACATCCCCAGAGGAATAGTCAGAGAAGGGTTTTCGGTGTCTTCGGCAATAGAAGCAACTTTGGTAAGCCCGCCATAGGAGATAAAGACCATTCCTATTACTGACAATAAAGAACCTGTTCCTTTAGAAAAAAAAGGCTGAAAATTTTGCCAGGATATCTCCCTTATTCCCAGAATAATGTAGGTAATACAAGATAAAACAAGAAAGGTAACCATCAGGTTTTGAATACGAGCTGTAAGTTTAACGCTGAAAATATTTATTAATACAAAAACTATACAAAATAATGACGCAATAAGTTTTACAAGAAAATACAACTGAGGGCCGCTTACAGAAGGAAGAAAATACTCCAAGAACACCCCTATACCTATCAAAGCAAAAGCGCTCTTTAGGCTAAGAGAAAACCAGCCGGCTAACCCCCCAAATATTCCCAGCAAAGGCCCAAAGCTTCGTTCAATGAAAAAATAGGTTCCCCCAGCCTTAGGCATCGCGCTTAAAAGTTCTGATTTGCTGAAAATAGAGGGAATCATCAAGATCCCGGCTAAAAAGTAAGCTAGGATAATCGAAGGCCCGCTATATTTATATACGACAGCCGGAAGGATAAACAAACCCGAGGAAATCATAGTCCCGCTGGCCAAACAGAAAATATCCCAAAGATTAAGCTTTTGTACCGGCTTCATACTTAAAAATCATACCATAGCCGAGGATAAACCTCAACCAAAAGGACTTCACTCGGTGAGTTTTTGGAAATCCTTTTCATGAATAATAGTCACTCCTAATTTTTTAGCCTTGCTGTATTTTGAACCGGGATTCTTCCCCGCTACCAAAAAATCTGTGTTTTTACTAACTGCCGCCATGGGCCTGCCGCCTAAGGCCTCTACAATACTTTTAGCCTGAAAACGAGAAAAAGAAGCCAACTCACCGGTAAAGACAAAACTTTTTCCCGCTATCTTGCTCTTTTTGACTACCCTTTTATTCTGCCTTAAATTAACCCCTATTTTTTTGAAACTCTTAATCATCTTCCTGGTGCTTTTGGATGAAAAAAACTTCACGATTGATAAAGCCATAACCGGGCCTATTTCAGGAATCTCCTCCAAATCAGTTTTTTTTAACCTAAGAAGATGATCAATACTGCCAAAATGCTCAGCCAATAACATAGCCGCTTTCTCACCCACATGTTTTATCCCCAATCCAAAGAGAAAACGTGAAAAAGGCCGCTTTTTACTCTCTTCGATTGCGCTCACTAAATTGCTTGCCCGTTTCTCCTTAAAAAGAGGGAGCTTAAGAAAATCATCTTTTTTCAAATGATACACATCGACCAGGCTTATAACCAACTTACGATTAGCCAGCTCCTCCACCAAACTTTCGCCCATTCCTTCAATATCCATTGCCCCACGATGAGCAAAATGAATAAGTGAACGTTTAAGTTGAGCCGGACAATCAAGGTTAAGGCAATACCAATAAACCTCCCCGGCCTCTTTAGCCACATTACCGCCGCACTCCGGACAATGCTTAGGCACCTTGGCCTCTTTTTCTTTACCGCAGCGTTTAGATGTTATTACTTTTACTACTTTGGGAATTACCTCACCAGCCCTCTCAATTAAAACCGTATCCCCCTCTCTTACATCAAGCCGCTTTAATTCATCAAAATTATGCAGCGTGGTTCGGGATATTGTAACTCCCCCGCACACGACCGGCTCTAATACCGCTACTGGAGTAATAATCCCTGTCCGGCCTACCCCAAACTCAATCTTTTTTATCTTAGTCGTTGCCTGATGAGCCGGAAATTTATAAGCAACGGCCCAACGCGGACTCTTACGGGTCGCTCCCAGCTCTTTCTGCAAACTAAAAGAGTTAACTTTTACCACTACGCCATCAACTTCATAATCTAGGGTTTCGCGCCTCTGTTCCCAGTAAAGACAATAATCAATAACTTCTTTTAAGTTTTTACAATATTTATTATACGGATTAAGGCAAAACCCCCAACCACCCGCCTTAGTTAAAAATTCCTTCTGAGAAGAAAAGCTATAAGCAGGGATACTTCCGAAGGAATGAACAAAACATTTTAAATTCCGCCTAGCCGTTAAAGAAGGGTCAAGCAACTTCAAAGAACCGCTAGCGGCATTCCGGGGATTAGCAAAAGGGGCCTCTCCCGTATTAAGCCTTTTTTTGTTTATTTTCCCAAAATCCTTCTTACCTAAATATATCTCTCCTCTGACCTCGATTAATTTAGGTATTTCCTTACTCATTAGCTTAAGCGGTATCGTCTTAATAGTTTTTAAGTTAGCAGTAACATCTTCGCCTCTCTCCCCGTCCCCCCGGGTAGCACCTACCAAAAACCTTCCATCCTCATAGGTTAAGGCTGCACTCACTCCGTCCATCTTTAATTCCACAACATAAGTCAGCCTAACATCATTCTTTAATGTCCGCTTAATCTTTTTCTCCCAGCTTTTTAGCTCCTCAACAGAATAAGTATTATCTAAAGACAACATCCTTTTTTTATGTTCTATAGTGGGAAAACTCTCCAAGAGCCCACCCCAAACCCGCTGGGTAGGAGACTCAGGATTAATAAACTGAGGATGCTTCTTCTCCAAGTCCTTTAAACTCTTAAAAAGAACATCATACTCTTTATCGGAGATTTCCGGCTCACTTAATGCATAGTAACAGTAATCAGCATGACGAATCTTTTCTTTTAATTCTTCTATCTCTTTTTTTGCTTTTTCCTTCATCTTTTTCCCAAATCATTACCCTTCATAAAACGCTTAATAAGAGTCAAATTTTATCTGAAAACTATTGCAATCTTCCGATGGCTCTTTCTCCTGAAGCTGAAAATCAGCAATGTACTTCTTAAAACTCTTCCTCAAGTCATAAAGGAACCTATCTAAATCTTTTTGTGAACCTTGAGCTACCAGTTTAACTCTACCATCGGAAAGATTCATTACCCAGCCTTTTATTCTATGCTTATCAGCTAAGTATCTGGCGGTAAATCGGAACCCTACTCCCTGGACCATCCCTGAAAAAAAAGCTTCAATACCCTTATCCATCTTTAGAAAAACAGGCTTTATTTATCGGAAGAAAAAAGTTCCCCGGCCTTAACCCGGTATCCACAGACAAAAGACCAGGCAGACATCTCACTCTTGCCTTGAGGTTTTAGCTTCTTAATTTTGAGAGCTCCTTTACCTGCGGCAACCTGAATCCCCTCTTTATCAATATCTATAATTGTCCCCGGAAGAAAAGAAGCTTCTCTATCCACTATATCAGCAACCAGTATTTTAACTGTTGCTCCCCGATAATAAGTGTAAGCGGAAGGCCAATCTACTGTTGCCCGAATTAAATTTCTTATATCCTGCGCCTTGTTACTCCAAAGTATTCTACCACTCTCCTTATTAAGTTTATAAGTCAAAGTCGCTAAATTTTCATCTTGAGGAGCTAGAAAATAATCTTTCGCTTTTATCTTATCAACAGTTTCAATTAATAATAAAGCTCCTTTCCTGGCTAATCTTTGGCTAAGAGAAAAAAAATCATCTTCATAGCCGACTGTTAACTCTTTTTGCGAAATTATATCTCCGGCATCGACTTTTTGATTCATCTTAAAAACAGTAACTCCACTTTTCTTTTCACCGTTCATCAAAACCGCTTCTATAGGTGCCGGACCCCGATAACGGGGAAGCAGCGAAGGATGAAAACAAAGAGGAAAAATCTTAGGTATGACTAAAAGATTTTTGGGAATTATTTCCCCGTAATCAGCAACAATAAAAAAATCGGCCCTCTCTTTACTTAAAGTCCTTCCAACATCGCTACCATTTAACGATACCGGTTTTATAAGATGAATATTTTTATCTTGGGCAAATTGGCTCACTTCAGTCGGTAAAAGCTTTAACCCTCTTCCCTTAGGCTTATCAGGTTTACTGACTATAAGAGCCGGTACATACCCTTGAGCGTAAAGCTCTCTTAGAATGATTTGAGAGAACCAAGAACTGCCAAAATAAATAAACTTCATCGTAAACTCACCGCTAATTGAACAGAAGAACTACGAAAACCTTTGATTCCTTCTCTGATCAATTCTCTTGATAAAAAATCCTTCTTGATTTTAAGTATAATTGAATAACGGAATTTGTTCCGCAACTTGAAAGGTTTTTCTTCAAAGGGGCCATAGACCTCTTTAAACTTTTGCTCTAACTTATTATATAAACCCTTTGTTCTTTTTAAAAGAACTTTTTCATTCTTCGCGCGCAAGGTGATCTTAGCAATAAGCCCAAAAGGCGGAAAGTGTGACTTTTCCCTGAATTGAAGTTCTGATTCATAAAAATCCTTCCAATTCTCGTTCAAATGCTTAAAAAGATAGTAGTCTTTATGACGGGTAAATACATAAAGAGACTCCTTAAACAGAGTAAGAAGTTTCTTCAGGTATAAAAAGGTTTTGAAGGTCGCCTCGTAGTCTGTACGATTTAAGAAAAGATCGACATCAAGAACAAACCCTTTATCAAACTTTTGAGGTTCAAAAAGATAGCTTAAAACCTTAGAGGTGGAGAGTGTAATTTGGGCATCGCCGGAAGAATCTAGAGAATTATTGATTTTAACTTCGGGAAATATCTTTTTTAGAATACTGCCCAACCTCTGGACACCATAACCTTTACTTTTCAAATAACCGCTATTGCAATGGTTACACACCCGGGGTAAAGACACTCTTCTTTGACAATAAGGACATACCCCTTCATCTTTTTTTAGAGACGAGACCAAAAGGCTCGAACAATGTTCACACTTAAACACATGCCCACAACTAGAACAAGCTATGCGCGCAAATCCTTTTCGGTTCCACAAAATAAGAGCCTTTTTATTATCTTGGATAGCCTTTCTTAAAAGCTCGGTTAGGATTGGGCCAATAATCTTATTTTTGCTAAACTCAAGCGTACTAATCACCTCTATGCCCCTGACGCCGGCGTCTTTATCAAGCAATTTTACTCTCTCTTCTTTTATGCGCTGATAAATATCTAAGGATGGGTAATCCCCGCTTAGAACCAAATCAACACCCTTAACCTGAGATAAAATATCAGCTACATCCGGAAGGTTATAATACGGTTTTTCTTCTTGAAAGTAGTACGGGCTATTTTCCTCCTCGACTACAATCAGCCTTAGATCAGAGGGATAATAAAAAATAGCCACCCGGGTTCCTAAAATCAATGATTTTTTTCTTGTTTCCCTCCAGTTAGAAAAAAGCTCTTTTTCCTTTTTCTGACTATGAATCACTTTAACTTGAGCTGGAAAATCTTTCTCGATAATTTTTCTTGCAAATTCGAGGTAGGTTAGCTGGGGAAAGCAGATAAGAACAGAACCCTCCTTTAATTTCTTCTTAACTATATCTTTCCATAACCGGTACCGCTCTAAAAAAATATCGGCCTTAATGAAACTAACCTCAGGAGTGTCTTTTATTTCGTTTTTATTCTTATTAATTTCCAGATCCGATTTATTTATTTTCCTCAAGTAAGGTGGTATCATCATAAACAAAAACTCACCCCTTGCATAAGGGTAAAATCTGCTTAATGTTTTTGCAAGCCGCAAGTGTTCCGCATCTAATAGGGTTTGTGAATCAAGGACATCGATTATTGGCTTTATTTTCTGTAGATGCGATTTACTCGCAACACCAACAACAATACCCATTCGCTTCTTACGGTTAAAATCCACCAAAACCCTCATCCCGCATTTTACGGCTAACTGCGTTGGATAAGAATAGTCAAATTCCTTATCCAAAGACATCTGCACTACGACCTTTGCTATTTTAAGCATTGCTCCATTTCTCGATTAAATCCGACAAAGGCTTACCTATGTCTTTAACTCTTAAAGGGTAATTATCTCTTAACCAATTGACTTTCGAGCTGTAATAATAGACCGCTTCTATCAGCTCTTTCTGCCCCCGGACTAATTTAGCTATATCATGCTTAATTAATACCTCCATATTTTCCTCTTCCTGACCAGGAATGTAGTGAGTAAAAATAAAAGGTTTCCTCATGTAAAGGCCTTCAAAAACAGTCATCCCTCCGGGTTTAGCAATAATAATAGAGCTTGCCAGAAAAAGCTCCCAAATCTCATCATAAAAAGAAAAAAAACGGATATAAGAAGAGTTTAGGCCTCCTAAATACCTCTTTAGCCGCTTATTCTTGCCGTAGATAAGAAAAATGTTAAAATCCTTCGAAAGAATCCGGATCGACTTTTTTAAATAAGAAAACTTTCCCCTTAACGATGAAACAAAAATTAATGCCGGCCTTAAATCCAAGGCAAACTTTTTACGTACTGACTCCGGAGAAATACCCTTTAAAAACCCCTCCCTTAAAGGAACATAGCCAGCAGTAATCTTGTCGCTCACGACCCCTAAGTTAATCAAATCCTTTTTCGTTACCTCAAGGGCGGCAAAATAGTGATCAATGCAATCTGAAACCCATAAAGAATGAACTCTCAAATCAGTAATAACAGAAATTACTTTAAAATTTAATTCGCCTTTTATATCCGCAATCAGGCTGGAGGGAAAAAAGTGAGTGACGATTATTATTTCGGGACGGGTATCTTTCAAGTATTTTAAAAATGAGGCGAATATCTTCCGGTTGATTTTATCTACCCAAGAAGAAAAAAAATTTTTCTTGGTATAAAAAAATAGCCCCTTCCAAATCCCGGGAAAATACTGCGCTACGGCTAAATAACCTGAAGAATAAATCTTTCTTAGTATGGGGTGAGTAAAATTTAGAAGGTCGCAAAAACAAGCTCCCGGTAAATATTTTAGAGCCTGAGCCCCTCTTTTGTGCCCTTCCCCAAAACTGGCGTAGACGATTAAAATCTTAGCCATAATGAATACATAGATACTCCGCCGCTGCCTGTAAATTATCAAATATATAATCCGGCTCAAATTCCCATTGACTACGGTTAGATATTTTTTCCTTGCCTGTGAGAACAAGTATTGACTTTGCCCCAAAGCAACTTGCGGCTTTCATATCCAAAAAAGAGTCACCGATAAAAAAAGACATCCGGGGAGTAACACCTAAAGCTGAAACTGCCCGCCTTAAGAGCCCTGTTTTGGGTTTCCGGCAATCACAATTATCGGTAGCAAGATGAGTACAATAATAAATACCTTCAACTTGAGCCCCTTGCTTCTCAAACCCCTTTAACATCCCCTCATCTATCCGGTCTAAATCCGCTTGAGTATACTGCCCCTTAGCCACACCGGCCTGATTAGAGATAATACATAGCTTAAATCCATAAGCATTAAGCTTTTTTATCCCTTCAACGCTTCCGGGAATAAAGCTAAATTCACTCCAATTATTAACATAATTGGTATCCCCGGGATATTCATTGATTACACCATCTCGATCAAGAAAAACTACCTGCATTACTCATCCTTTTACCTATGCTAACATCAAATCCTTAGTTTTTAAAGAAGGAATATATTTTATTTCTCTCTATCAGTTTATACCTACCCGGGGGCAAATTCCCCAAAATTAATCGTCCTACCCTGATTCTTTTTATTTCCCGTACCGGAAAACCCAACTCCCCAAATAACCTTCTTAAATGCCTATTCTTACCCTCGGTTACCACCACCCTGCACAAAGTCACATTCTCTTTTTCCTTTAATACTTTAATACTCTTTACTTTTAGATATTCACCCTTTATCCTACAACCTTTTTTAGCCCTCTGGCAATCCCGCAAACTTAACCCTCCTTTAAGTTCAACCAAATACTCTTTTTCCACCGAAAATTTAGGGTGAGTCAGCCGATAACAAAAATCTCCGTCATTAGTGAGGATAAGCAACCCGCAAGACTGTTTATCCAGCCTTCCTACAGGATAAATTCCCATTCCGCCAGAGGCGGATTCGCTTCGGGCGAAAAATCTTTTAGGAAAAAAATCGATTACCTTCTTAAGAGCAAACTTATCACTAAGGGTGGTAGTTACCCCCTTAGGTTTATTAAATAGAATATAGGTGTGTTTTTTTAAATTTAAAAATTCCCCGTCAGCTTTGACCTCGTCTTTATCCGTAACTTTTAAAAATGGCTCAAAAACTTTTTGGCCGTTTACCTCTATCTTACCCTTTTCAATAAGACAATCAGCTCCTCTTCTTGAGGCATAACCGCTCTTAGCAATAAAAAGATTGAGACGCATGGCTTTTTTTGTTATTCACCTAGTAATAGAGGCGAAAACTTTATCTCCCTTTATACCCTCTATTGTCACTGAACTGATTTGGCCCAAGGGAATTTTCTCATTTACCCAAACCTTGATGTAATTTTCAGTGTAGCCGGATACAAAACCATTGTTTTCAACTTCTGCTACCATATTAAGAGTTTTTCCTAAAAATTTATTTTTATAGCTATCTGAAAACTCATCCGCTAACTTTTTTAAAAAATCATACCTTTGGCGAATTAGCTTAGGGTTCTTTGGGCTCGCTTTTGAAAGTTGAGTCTTCTCCCGGGGAGAAAAAGTAAAAATATGCATCCTCATCGGCTTGATTGCCCTTAAAAAATTTACGGTATTCTGAAAACTTTCTTCACTCTCTGTGGGAAAACCAACCATAATATCGCAGCTTATAGCAACATCCGGACTAACCCTTCTTGCTTGAGAAACCTTATCCAGGTATAAAGCAACCGTCTCTTTTTTGTTCATCTCGCCCAGTATACGATCGTCTCCATACTGAAAAGGAAAGTGAAAGTGCGGACATAGTTTATTGTGCGTAAGAAGAGAAATTAATCCTTCATCCACAAAAAACGGCTCTAGAGAACTCAGCCTCAGCCTTCCTAAAGATGGCATAGCCAAAAGATCCCTTATCAAGCCCTCTAAAGTAAACTTGGGAGTTAAGTCCTTCCCCCAAAGGCTTAGATTTACTCCACAAAGCACAATTTCTCTGTGCCAAAGGCAAACTTTTCTAACCTCATCTATTGCCTCTTCTTTAGCCTTACTGCGAGATGGCCCCCTAAGATAAGGAATTTTGCAAAAAGAGCAAAAATTATCACACCCGTCCTGAACTTTAACAAAAGCCCGGCGATTAGAGAAGCGGGTTATTTTGAAAGCTTTCTTTTCTTCATGATCCTCTATTGTTTCCGCCTTAGGCGACGGGCCGAGAACGATATCAGGTAAAAGATGTTTTTGATCCTGGGAAATAATATAATCGGCCCCGATTTGAGCAATAAAATCTTTATTTAGCTGCGCAAGGCACCCACACACTGCGATTTTAGCCCGGGGGCTCTCCTTCTTTGCCCGCAGGATCGCGTCTTTAGACTTGCTATCAGCCCGAGAAGTGACTGTGCAGGTATTAATTACATAAAGGTCAGCCTTTTTGTCGGTTACTCTGTGCCCTAAAGCGGAAAATTTTTCTTTAAGGCTTTGTGTTTCGTATTGATTAACTTTGCAGCCGAGCGTAAAAAATTTAACACGCATAATTTGTGCCCCTGATAATCACGCCTCGCGGGTATGATTATTAATTGTGTAGTTAATTAATCCTACGGAAAATATACTTGCGGTCTCTACTCTTAAAATATGAGAAGAGAGCTTGAGGAACTTAAAGTTGTCCCCCTCTAATTGACTATATTCAAGAGGCGAAAAACCTCCTTCCGGGCCGATGAGGACAAGAATATCTTCTTTTTTGTCATCCAGAATGCTGCTTAATCTCTCACCCTTAACTGAGGCAGCTAGTTTAGTTTTATAATTGCTTCTAAGAACCTCTTTGAAATCTAAAATTTCACTTATATCCGGCATCCATAATCGCCCGGACTGCCCTGCTGCTCCGTTAATTATTTTTTTCCACCGCTCTAATTTTTGCTTTGCCAGCTTACCCCTTAAACTCCTTTCACAAACAAAAGGAATAAAACCTCTCACTCCCAGCTCGGTAGCTTTCTGTAAAATAAAATTAACCTTTTCTTCTTTTACAACAGGGAAAGCTAAAGTTACCCCCCTGCTCAAAAAACATCTTCTTTTCAATTCTTTTTCTTTTTTTAATAATATACACTTTTTTGAAATATCTTTTATGACATATACGTACTCTTTGCCCTGTCCGTCAAAGACAAATATCTCTTGCTTAGGCTTGAGACGCAAAACATTCCTTATTTTATGGATGACACTTTGATCGCTTACCTCAAGGAAATTTTCTATTTTTTCCGGTTTGATATAAATTCGCATCTTAGACATATTCAAATTATGGAGCCGACCCGATTTGAACGGGCGACCTCCTCGTTGCGAACGAGGCGTTCTCCCAACTGAACTACGGCCCCGATGAAAAGAATTAACGGTGAGAGCAAAAGGATAGGAGATCTTTAATAATTCACCTCCACCTCTATTCGGCAAGGGTCACACGTAAAAGGAGTGT
>JAIWAR010000003.1:0-67374 GCA_048634245.1 Methanosarcinales archaeon
GTTTGACGGGGGAAAAGCCAATGTTCATTTAACGTTAATTAAAGGAGTCTTGGGTGGGCTAATATTGGGATTAATTGATCAGTTAGGAAAAGCAGTTGCTCTTAGCACTTTTCCCAGATATGCGGTTCCTTTGGTAGAGCGGTCTTATCCGGGACATATTGGAATTAAATTAGGTCCTGATCTTCTTTATCATTGTCATGACTTAATGTATCTGTCTGTACTGGGGATTATAGTGGCAACATATTTACTATATGAGTTATCCAAAATAAGAGCAGAGTATATTAGAGATGAAAAATCTACTTGTGGAATTAATGTTGTGTTAATTGGCGTAGCATTAATATTGGGGTCAGCTATTAGCCAAAGTATAGATTTCTTTATAGGACGACCAGGCGCATTGGATTATATTCGGACCGCAACAGGAGTTACACAATTGGCAGATATATTCGCGTTGGTTGGTATATTTACACTTGTAGCAGGATTAGTATTAGATGTTATTTATGATGAGCATAAGGAAAAAGAAAAGAGGAAAGAGGACGATTCTGTTGTTGAAGAAGCAAGCAAAGACGGCGGCAGGGAAGAATCCGGATTTGGAAAGTGGGTAAGTGAGGTTATTGAAAGGGTGAAAAGTAAAGTATTATCAAAATCGTCAAAGGATATAGTAGAGCGTTCAATAACTAAGAATCATCTTTTAGCCAAGCATTTCGTTAAGTATAACAAGGCATTTTTGTCAATGATTAATCCAGATACGAAAGATCTTGTAGTAGGCTACGGAGGTTCAGGGGCAGATATTTCTTGTGTATGGCTTGCAACAAATTTCACAAAAGCATATTTTCTTGATTTGATAGATATTTCTTCTTTAAGATTAGAATTTTACCGAAAGAAGTGGACTCCGCAATATTTTTTCACACAGACGGATATAGATGAAGCAAGTTCATTAACTTATGAAAGATACTTTAATAATAAATATTGGACTGGATTTGGCCAACAATCGGATTTTGAACAGCATATTGAGTTCTTTTTAATTCAGGAATTGCGGGCAATGGGCGTAAAACAGGAAGATATAGAAATTGGGCGTGACAAGAAGGGAAGGCCGAGAGTAATTTTTAATTTGCCTAAAGAAAAAAAGAAAAGAGAAATTATATTTGTGAAACATAATCTTTTAGAACCGAATGAAGAACTTAATAAAGAGTTACATGGCAGCTTAGATGTTTATTTTGATAAAGCAGCATGGGATCTTCCAGGAACATATGGCGAATATTTTCCTTTTATTACTGAATGGTTGAAGCCCAATGGTTTTATTTTAGTAAATAATGTCCCAAATCTTGATTCTAAAATAAATTTGGCGGAAGTTCTGGGTAGCAGTTTTATTCAATTAGAAAATAAGGAGATAGTAAAAATAGATAAAAAAATTGTCCAGAAAAGAGGGGTTTTAATAAGAGGGTATGGTTGGAAGATGGAATTATGGCAAAAAAGTGATGTGGTAGAAGAATCTTCTCCAGAAGAGAATATTTTTAATAAGGTGGAACAAGACGGAGGCACCAGGGAAGAACTATTAGAGAAGATACTCAGTAGCAGCGAAACAGAAGAAGAGTTAGGGATATTAAAAGGAACTATTTTAGCCGACAGAATCCAGAAAGAAGTTTATGGAGTGAATAAAGGTAATATAGATGAGATATTCAGCCAGAGATTAGACGTATTCAAGAAGGTATATTCTGCTTTTGAAGCAAAGAGGAAGGAATTAAAGATAGAGGCATCCTTGATAAATGAACTATGGGAGATATATATACCGTTTGCTGAGTGGGTGGTAAAGCAGGCCGAGGAGAAACAGGTACGAGGAGAAGAAGGAGCGTATATCTTAGGTTTAAATGGAGCGCAGGGGTCAGGGAAAACAACAATGGATGAGTTCTTGCAGGTGGTTTTAGGGAAAGGATATGGTAAGAACGCGGCAGGCTTTTCAATAGATGATGTATATAAGACTTATGAAGGGAGAGAGTCAATGGGTGAAGAAGTACATCCCCTTTTTGCTATACGGGGCGTGCCGGGGACGCATGATGTTAAGTTAGGAATAGAAACTTTAAAAGGGTTACAGTATAGTACGTTTGAGTCTGAAGTAGCGATTCCGAAGTTTAGCAAGCAATTAAAAGAAGGAAAGGGAGATAGGATACCGCGAGAAGAGTGGCCGGTAGTGAGAGGTAAGGTGGATATCGTGATATTTGAAGGGTGGTGTGTAGGGGTGAGAGCGCAGGATGGTAATGTATTAAATATAGCTATAAACAAACTGGAAGAAGAGGAAGACAAGGAAGGCTTTTGGCGCAGGAGGATAAATGAAGAAATAAAAACTGGGTACGCCGAATTATTTGCAATGCTGGATAGTCTGGTAATGATAAAAATACCCGGCATGGAAACAGTATTTAGGAATAGAGAAGAGCAGGAAAGAAAGTTAAGGAAGGAGATAGAAAGAGCAAAGGATAGAGGAGAAAATACACAAGGAATGGGAGCGATGAGTCCGGAAGAAGTGACTCGTTTTGTAAACTTTTTTGAGCGGTTGACAGTACATATGCTGGAGGAGATGCCTAAGAGAGCAGATCTGGTATTTGAGATGAGTGGCGGACATAGGATAAAGAATGTTTATCGTAATGAAAAATATGACGGGGGGAGTGAAAAATCGGATTTAAGTAAACATACAGGATCAGTTAAAGTAACGGGGATAGTCAATGGCGTAGATATACAAAAGGTATTAGAGAAATACAATTTATCAAATATGCCTGCAGACACTGATGAAGAGATAAATGAGTTTAGGGTGGCTTTAGCAGGGGCGATACGAGAAGAAGTGGGCGAAATAGATATCGGGTTGTTGATACCGTATTACCAGGAATATGGTAACGCGCCGCATGTGTTAAGGACAATGATTGCCGGGTATGAGGGGTACTTTTCGGATAAACGAGCAGTGGTCATTGCGGTAGGGACAAAGGCCGCGGGTGAAGCCGGAGAACGAGCGCGAGTATTATTAGAGGAAGAAGCGAATAAGCATGAGGGGAATCTTAATATTATAATTTTACACCTTGATGAAATAGAGAGAGGAAAAGGCCGCGGTTTGAGATGGGCATTTACGATTGCGCACGCCTTAAGGGCAGAGGCGATATTGCATTTAGACGCGGATTTGTATACAGAGATTAAAGGTGTATCGAGCAGAGAAAAAGCAATTAATTGGAAAGAGTGCCCGGAAGAAAAATTCATGAGTTATATGGAATCACATCGTTTGCGTGGATTAAGCCCCTACTGGATAAAAGCGATGGTGGAACCGGTACTAGAGAGAGAAGTTGGATTAGTACTTCCGTACTATGTGCGGCCGATATTTGACGGAATGATTACTAAGTTTCTTATGTACATATGGGCTGTAGTATTTTATAAAGTAAATATAGAGCAGATAATCGCCGGAGATTTTTGTTTGTCAGGTAAGTTCGTGGATATGCTGTTAGAAGATGAGAAATTGTGGAAGGATGAGAATTTCAATACGTTTGGATATGACAATGTTGTGACATCGTTGGCGATAGTGAAAGATTTTAAGATTATTCAAGCAGCGTTGGGAGAGAAATTGCATAATGATAGTTCACGGATAAAAGAAAGAGTTATAAATGATAAGCAAATAGAAGAGCTAAAGAATGCTCGCGTTATTTTTGAAAAGAAAACAGGAGAATTTGAATTTGTGATAAACGATCAAACCGCAATAAAAGCGCGGATACGGGCGTATGTGTATGAACACCCTGAATCGAGTTTGCAGGATATAATATTATTAGATGAGATGGAGATAGATGGCAGGATTGTAAGGATAAAAGAAGACAATTTACGTCTTATGTTTAAGGAAGTATTCGCAGGAGCACATAGGTTTATGATAGAGAGGTGCGATGAGCTGGAAGCATTGATGGAAAGCGAGGTAACTAATATAGAGGTAACCGGACCGGAGTATCTACAGCGGATTTTACCGGTACAGATACAGTTAGATTATGAGAAGGTATTAGCAAAGTTTATAGAAGGGTATAATCTTTATTCGGGGATAATTAGTAATATAGTAAGTAGTAATAAAGAGACTTTTTCAGATACGATAAAAGAATTAGTGAAAATAGCCGAAGAGGATCCCGATAATTTTGAATTTACAAATGAGTTATATGCGAAGATATTTCTTAAAGTAGCCGTGAGTAAACAGAAAGGTATAGGTGATATAGATTTGGTGTTAGCGATGGAAGTATTATGGAGAGGAAGAGTCGCTTCATTTATAAAGAGAATAAATAAATACGCTAAGGAAAAGACGGAAGAGTATGGGCCGGAGGAAGCATATGAAATGGCGTATAAGTATTCACAGCATTTAGTAAGCGAACAATTGAGGATGGTAGAGCTGATATTAGCACGGTATGCAGAGAGGTATAGAAACGCATTGCGAGAAAATGGGAATAACAAGGCTGCGGTGCGGGGTGATAAGCAATATGATGGTGGCAAGGCAGCTGAAGACGCAATACGCGAAGAGAAAAGACAAACGCGTTCTGTCTACAATGAGGCAATGAAAACGCCGTTCAAAAAGGCTGAAATTATAGGCAAGGTTGATATTGTTATTGGCATACCCTTTTTTGATGAAGTAGAGACAGTAGGTAATGTATTTAAGAAAGTAGTGGAGGACTTGAAAGAACATCACTCTGACAAGGAGTCTGCGATAATCTGCGCCGGCGGCCCTTCAGGCAAGCCTGCTCAGAAAGCTTTAAAAATTCTTGAAGGTATTACCCTGCCTTCCAATATAAAAAGGATAGCCTTTATTCTGCCTATTAGAGGTAAGGGCATAGGAGGAATGAGGCCGGTTATGGAACTAGCTGATATGTTGGGCGCTGAGGCCTGCACTTTCATTGACGCTGATGAGCGCAAGGTAACTAAAGAATGGGTTTCTCTTATGGTTAACCCCATATTAAATCAGGGATATGACTTTATTTCTTCCCGTTATGCTCGTTATAAACACTCCGCCACAATTACCAATCATCTAGCCTATCTTTTGATTGGAGCAATTTATGGACTAATAGTACGCCAGCCTATTGGCGGAGAATTTGCCCTTTCAAGAAGATTGATAAAATTATATCTTAAAAATCCTGAAGTCTGGTTTACCAATGTAGGTACTTACGGGGTAGATAATTGGCTTACTACAACAGCTATTGTTAATAAGGTGAAAATGGGCGAGGTTGATTTAGGCATTAAAGCGCATAGTTTTAGTGCTTTTCCTAAACGGGGGGGGATGTTTATCCAGGTAACCAGTGAAATATTTAGCCAGGTAAAGAAAAATGCGCCTTTCTGGAAAAAAGTAGAAAAGGTTAAGCCTATTGATACTGTTGGCCCGTTGAAGGGGGAAACACCTGAATCTGTACCTCAGAAGTACAGGGAGTGGCTTGGCAAGTTTAAGGATAATTTCGAGAAAAATCTTCCTACATACAAAGAGATATTGCCGAGAGATATAGTTAATGAATTAAAAATTCTGGTTTATACTGAAAATGAAAACTTTGAACTTAAAGCTTCAGTTTGGGCAAAGATTGTTTATACTTTTCTTCTTCATTATAGTTTTAGTGAGGAGCCTATAGGAGAAAAATTCTGGGACGCGCTGGTTGCCATATGGCAGGCGCGGGTAGGTTCTTTTATCAGAGAGACCGAAAAAATGAGCCATGAGGAAGCAGGAGAAGTTATCTATAAACAACTTGAAGAGTTTATCAGCGCAAGAGAGGGATTTGTTAATGAATGGAGAGAGAAAGAAGCAGGTTTTGACGGCGGGACAAAAAGTAACGACATAGCGAAACGTCTTTGTAAAATATTCGCAAGTGAGAGTAAGTGGTATAAGTATATTGAAAAAAGTAAAAACAAAAAAGGCATCACTGATGATAGGGAAGTAGTTTTGGGAGTAATACCGAAAGGACATTTTGAAGAAACAGACGAATATGACGATATTATTGCTTTGCATGGCGGAACCGGCGGCGCGTCCTTTGGAAAGTCGGTAGGGTTTTCGGAAGTAGCTAAATTTCTCAGCCAGAAACTTTCAACTGGTTTAGCTATTTCGCCTCACGATACCGGAGGAGCTTCCCGCAAACTTCAGGATAGAGTAGCCGGAGTTTTAGGCTATATACCTTCACCGGGAGATACGATGAATATTCTTTCCGGATTCAGCTCTTTTTACAAAAAGCTTATTTTGGGGACAAGGTTTAAAGATGATATTCAGCCTCATGAACTTTTTGTTGATAAAATAACCGAATTGCTTCAGAAGGTAGTTAATATGTCCGAGGATAAAGTTTTAGTTAAGAGTAATAAATTAACATGTGATTATCTGGAGTTTTACGAAAACAACTATATTATTCACTACAATAAGAATACTCGTATTTTAACTTTTACGAATACAAAACATAAACCTAACGAAACCAAGAAAGATATAGTAAAGGTAAATTTAAGTACAATAGAGGAATCCAAAGAAATAGAATTCGATGGATTTAGATTTACTTTATCTAATAAAAATAGTGATTTTATATTAGAGGCGCCCTTTTTATTGGATGAAGACTGGGCTTATTTCTCCGCTGCTTTGATTAGACTGGCTGGTGTTGTAGATGGATTTAAGAAGAAGTATAACCTTAGTAATCTTTTAGCCGGGGGAAGCATACAGAATTTTCTAATTCTTGGAGCAATGCTTGATACAGACGCATATAATACTAATAGAAAAACCGTAGATATAGATAAGTATAAAAAAGGCATTTCCAACCTTTGTTATATACTTTGCATAAAAGATGTTTCTCTTAAAGTGTTTCTTTCTACCTTTGAGGAAGGCACCCTCTACGTTAGGCTTAAAGATATGACTATTATAAAAGGAGGAGTTAACTATCAGCTAAAAGACGAAAACAAAGATGAGTTAGCAGAGGCAGGTGTAAAAATAGAACACTCGGAAATGGGCGAGTTTGATTTAGATATAAACGGCAGGTCTCTTAAAATAATACAAGATATAAACGGAGTGGTTTATCGTAATTATCCAGATAAGGAAGACAGTAAAACTCAGGTTATTTTAACTCTGGGCAATAAGTTTTCTTTAGATTATTCTTCGACAAAAGTGAATATAGAAAAAGATACAGAAGGAAATATAAAGATTACTTACGTGCAGAAGGGGAAAAAGCCGTTGACAGAAGATATGGTGATAGGAAAAGAGTTTCCCATTATCTTCCAGTCTGAGTTTGAAGACTTAGGAGAAGGTGATAAACATTCTATAGCCAAAGTAATGCTTAATAAGAACAGTGAAATTATAGTTACTCTGGATACACGGGGAGAAGGTGTTACCTTTTATCTAGGCGGGGAGGAAGTTGGCATAAAAGGAAGATTGGTTATTGAGCAAACTTGGATTACAGAGAGTTTGCACTCAACGGGAATACAAAAGCTCGGTTTTATTAATAAAGCTTCTCCCAGTTATTATGATGAGCTGATTAGAAGGATAGAGAACACCAACCTCTTAATTATGGGCCCGGGCAGTTTTTATACCAGCCTTCTCTCTATTCTTTTAATCCCGGAGATAGTTGAAGCATTAAAAAAGAGAATCAAGGAGGGAAAACCCAATCTTTATATATTTAACCCCTATATGGATAATGAAACTGTAGGTTTAAATAAGATTTCTGAAATAATAGATGCATTTGAGAGGTTTATTCCAGGAGTAAAGTTCAGCGATTTGTTTAATTACGTATTAATAAATGAATTAGAGGAAATTGAAAAAGATGCCCGTAATGGTGACGATGATGCTTTAAGGGCGTTAGAGCTTATGGATGAAATGGAGAGTAAACTTCAAGAATCAAAAGGCCGGCAAACTCGGACAGCAGGAGATTTTGCCAAGTTTTCAAAATATTCCCGAGGGGCTATTAAGTTTGATAAAGAAGCATTGTCTCTTTTATATCGGGATAATGTTAAAATATTTACCATAAAGGCGGCATTGGGCAAAAGAGCAGTACGTAAGGCTGGTAAAGCAGGAATAGAGGAAACTGTAAGATATGGAGAAGAAAATATTGCCAGAGTGATTGATGAAATTTACTGGATAGAAGAAAGGCTGAAGAAAGCGCCTAGATATACCAAAGTTCTTAGTGAATATTTTGAAGGTAATGAACCCGAATTAATACGCGAGATCGAGCGTTATCTAAATCAGGTAAAGGGAATGAGTCATCTTAATGTGATTTCGCAGTTCTTTGATGAATTAGAAGGTAAAAATAGGCAGCAGGGCGGTGATTTAGCAGGAGAATTCTTTGACACGCAGTTAATCATATCTAACTTTAAACATACATTAGTCAAATATGATTCCTCTCGGCTTACAGATAAATTACAAAAATCTCTAAACAGTTTTTTAAAGAATAAACACATGGTAGTTATTACCGGGCTTAAAATAGAAGATATGGAGAAGTCTTTTATTAACAGAATAGATGAAAATGTACGTAAAAACTTGATTATTGCTGAATGTTCAGGGGCAATTGTTTGGTATTTTAACAAAAAGGGGGAAAAAGAATTACTTTATTCGATGTGGGATGAAATAAGCGATAAAACTGATTTAAGGATAAAGTGGAATAAGATTATAGATGATGCTATGTTTGAATTTAATCTGGATAAAAAATCGGAAGATGCAAAAGGAAATATACTGGATGAAATTACAAAAGTTGATAGAGGCGCCCAGATTACTTTGGAATTTGCTGAGAGAACTCACCTGAGTTTTGAGTTAAGTTTTGATATTAATAAAAAATTAGACTCTAATTTACCTATGATAGGCAAAGACGGAGATATGAGAACTCCTGTATGTAGGTATTTTAATACAAAATTTAAACAAAAGAAATTACCTTTAGTTGCTATTAAAGGCGGCACAGGCGCAATTAATATAATACTTAAGAAGGTAGAAAACAAGGGGGATATAGTAAGGACAATATTACGTCTGGCTAAAGTTAAAGGAATAATACCTGAAGATAATTTAGATGAAGACATTCTTGTTACCGGCAAAGATAATCGTGAGGTTATAGAAGAATTCCCATTGGCACATTGGCTGATGTTTAGGCAGGAAGAAGTACCTTTGGAATTAAAAGACAGAATCGACAGGTGGCAGGGCGCTTACGGTGTAAAAGGAGTAGAAGAGTTCTTTGAAAGATTATTAGAAGACAAAAACGGCAATAAAGACGGCGGCAGCCTTTCCAAACCTGTATCGGAAGGGGTTGTGTTTGACGGGGGGAAGAATAGGAAAGATTTAGATATAAAAAAGCATCTTAGGAAGATATTCGAAGGCAATTTAGATGAAAATATCGAAAAAAGCGCAAAGAAAAAAGGTATTACCAAAGAAGAAGTAATCTCCGAAAAGACGCCGCCGGAACGAGAAATAAGAAAACCGGGGCAACCTGATGATATTGTGGCTTTGTATGGCGGTACAGGGGGAAGATTCTTTGGAGAATCGTTGAGATTCTCGGAATTAGTTAATTTTCTTAAACAGAAACTTCATGTTCTTTTCGCTATCTCACCTCATGATGACGGGGGCGCTTCCCGCAAGCTTCAAGAAATGGTAGAAAAAGTTTTAGGGTATATACCTTCACCAGGCGACACAATGAATATTCTTTCAGGGTCCAGCTCTTTTTATAAGAAACTTATCTTAGGAACAAGATTCGCAAAAGACTTAGAAGACCATGAGACCTTTACCGATAAGATAACTGAATTTCTTAAAAAGGTAGTGGATATGACTCAGGATAAAGTCTTGGTTGAAGATAGTAAGCTGGTATACACCGGACAGTTAGAGTTATATGAAACTGTTTATGGCATCGATTATGACGGGGAAAAATGCGTTTTATATTTTGCTGACATAAAAAAGCCGGAAGTAAAGATAGAAGTAGAATTAAATAAAATAGAAGAATCTAAAGTAATAAAGCTTGATGGTTTTGATTTTAAATTATCCAGGAAGAATAAGGATAAGTTTGTTTTAGAGGCGCCTTTTGAATTAGATGAGGATTGGCTGTATTTTTCTGCCGGTTTAATTAGGATAGCGGATATTGTAGATAAGTTTAAAGAGAAATACAATTTAAAGAATTTTCTGGCCGGAGGAAGTGTCCAGAATTTCATTCTTCTCGGGGCTATGCTTGAAACCGGAGCGTATAGCACCCAAAGAAAAATTGTAAATATAGGTGAATACAAAGAGGGCATAGTGAACCTTTGCTGTATATTGGGCGTGGAAAATCTTACTGTAGAGGTACTTCTTTCTACTTTTGAACCCGGCACCCTCTACGTTAAATTGAGTGATATGACTATTATAAAAGACGACACTAATTATCTCTTGAGAGAAGATAACAGGGAGAAGTTAGAAGAAGCAGGCGTAGATATAAAGTGCATTGATACCGGAAAGTTTGAGTTAGTGGTAAACGGTAAACGGTTTAAAATAAGCGAAAATATAGAGGGAAAGGTTTATCGCCATTATTTTGATAAAAAAGACAGCAAGACCCAAGTTGTTATGCCGCTTCAGAAAGAGTTTTCTTTTGAGTATGCTTCGGTAAAGGTGAACATAGAAGAAGATTCCCACGGCAGAATAAAGATTATTTATAAGCAAAAAGGTAAAAAAGCTGAGGAAAGAGTTATGAATGCGGGAAAAGAATATTTAGCTGCTTTACCTTCAGAATGGGGCAAATTAGGAGAAAAAGATAAATATTCTATTGCCAGGGTGATGCTTACTAAAAAGAAAGATATTGTGGTTACCTTGGATACGCGGGGATTAGGCGTTATTCTTTATTTAGGCGCTGAGGCGCTGAGTATAAAGGGGAGATTGGTTATTGAGCAAACATGGATTACAGAAAGTATTCATTCCGCAAAGATACAGGAACTTGGTTTTATTAATAATGCCGCTCCCCGGCATTACGAGGAGTTGGTTGAAAGAATAAAGAAAGCCAAATTTTTAAGTATGGGGCCGGGCAGTATTTATACTAGTCTTCTTCCTATTCTTTTAATTCCGGAGATAATTGAGGCCTTAGAAGAAAGAACTAAAAAACACAAACCCAGCATTTTTATATTCAATCCTTATATGGATAACGAAACAATAGGTTTAGATAAGGTTTCTAAAATAATGGAGGCATTTGAAAGGTTTACAGGTAAAAAATTCAGTTCTTTATTTAACTTTGTAGCTGTGAATGATTTAGAAGAGATTAAGAAAGAAGCGCAGAAAGGCAGGGAAAAGAGCAGGAAGTTATTAGGGCTTATGAACGAGACGAAAAGTAAGCTTAAAGCATTAAAAGGAGAGGGAAAACAGGTTCGTACAGGAGCGGATTTTGCTAAATTTTCTAAATATTCTTGTGGCCCCATTGAGTTTGATGAAAAAGCCTTAGCGTCTTTGTCTGCAGGCGGAGTCGAGATACTTACTATAAAAGCAGAGCTGGGTGAAAGGCAGGTACGCAAGAAAGGAAAAGCAGGGACAGAAGAGGCAGTAACATATGAAGGACGCGATATAGCTAAAATAATCGATGAGATATATGGGAAAGAGAAGGGAGTAAGCCGGCTAATAGCTAAAGACGCAATCCCCCCCTACGCTAAAGCTTCGGAGGGCAGGCGCGATATGGAGGATGTACGACGAATAACTGACGGCGGCAAGCGTTTTAATGAGGATGATGTTAAGAAGTATTATAAGCGGGGGCTTGGCCAGTTGAATGACGGTAAGCTTGAGCAGGCACTGAGTTCTTTTTATAAGGCTTTGAGTGTATATAATTTAATATTGAGCGTGGATGCTTCTAAGAGGGAAGATGAAGGATTAAAAGAACTGTGTTCAAAGAGTGAACAGAAGATTAGTTCTATTGAAAGGGGCGGGAAAAATGGATTGGAAGGATTTTTTCTTCATCGGGTCAATTCTCAAAATGGCCGGCTGTTTAAGTCGGATAAACCGGTTAACTGGATAAACGGGCATAAAAAAGGTATTTGGCATGCTACCGCGCAGGTTCTTGTTATAGATCAATCCGGCCGTATGCTAATTCAGGTTCGGGAGGATATGGAAAGAAAAAAAGACCTTGCGGCAAGCGGGCATCTAAAGCCGAATGAGTCATACGAAAAGCAGGCTCTTCGGGTGATTGATGAGACTCTCTTTTCACCAAAGGAAGACTCTTTACGGCCGTTGCTTGAAGGGCGAAAGGTAGGCCGCAGGGATTTTGAAGGTGAGTCAGGGTGTGATGATTCTAACACTTTCTATTCAGCTTCAAAAGAAGAGCGGAACCTCGAGTATTGCCGGTTTTTTCTATATATCCTTAGTGCTGAAGAATTGAGGGAAATTGAAGAGGAAATTAGAAGTGAGAGTGACTCAATGTTTAGATTTCGTCCCCTTGAGCAGTCATTAATTGAATGTATTCAAACTCGACCCGAACAGTTTGTCAGCACAATTCTTCAATTATTCTGCAGTGATTACAATATAGAGCTCGTCAAAATGAGGATTTTGGAGGAACTATTTAGAATTCTTAAAGAAATAAGAAATAATCCGGAGTCTGCAAAAACAGAATATGTTAATAGTATTAGAAAATTTGCGGAAAAAGTAATTGAGTGGAGAAAAGACTGGCGAGATTATGGCACAACAGATGAGAAATATAAGACAGAAGAGATGATAGAGTCAGAAGATAAGGATGCTTTTGGCAGGCGTCGCGCCCGTGCCATTTCCGAATTAAAAATTTTACATCGGCAATGTTTAATACTTGTAACCTGGCAAGAACTCCTTGGTTATTACCAAAACGAAGAAAAACAGTTAAAGTCAGAAAAGTCGTTTTTTTGCGTAGATAAGGCTATTGAGCTTATGGGCAGGGTATATGGAAATGAGGCAAAAACAGTTCAGGGGAGAGCGTTATTAAGTATTTTCTTAAGAAAGGGAGTAAAATTAGAGAATAAACCCGATGGTACTTATTGTTTTAAGAAGGATGGTAAGGTCTTAGAAGGGGTAGCTATTAATGATAAAGACGAACTTGAAATTAGCCCGAGAATAAGGAAAGGAATCGATACCATCCGTAAGGGCGCAATTGCCGCGGATATGGATTTGACCACTGCATTTCGCGATGAGAATATAGATACAGAGATGCTTAACCATATTAGCCGGCTTATGATGTTAGGAATACGCTACGGAATAATTTCAGCAAATGAATTTGAAAAACAATTTACGCGTTCTGTGACTGAATTTATCCCTCTAAGGTTATTATATAAGTGTTTTGTTATTTACGCGAGCGGAGCTGGTGTGAAGGCAAAATTTGATCAAGAAGGTAATATTTTACCGGATGAAAAATACACACGGAGTTTCACAGAGGCTCAAGTAGAAGAATTAAACACTTTTTTAACTAAACTTACTTATATCTGGGAAGAAGTAGTAAGGGTTTTGCGGGAGAATGTAGAAAAAGATGAAGACAAATTGACATTAAATGATATTGAAATGATAGAAAGAAAAATTAAGGATAGATTTAAGAAGAAAGAAATTAAGGATGCCAATAAGGTTATTTTAGATAAATACCAGGTAAATATCGTAGAGATATTAAACCAAAATATAACGAAGATCCTCCGAGATATAAGTGAAATTTTAAATTCTTCACCTGAATTTGAAGAAGGAAAGGATGCCAGAAAAGAAGAAAAGAGGTTAAAGTATAAGAAAAAGCTTGAGGCACAATTAGATCTTGACTATTCCGAAGAAAAATTAAAAGATACAGGAAATTGGCCGTTTATAGACTTAAGAACAAACATAGGTAAAGATAAGTTAATCCAAATTACTATAAAGCCTATATATCCTGCCGAAAAACATATTGCCTCAAAAGAAAATTCCGCAAGAGAAATATTGGGTAACTTAATTATAGAACCGGTGGTTAAGAAAATCAATTCTTTACTTTTAGAAATTCAGCCGGGACTAGTCCCTATAGAAATCACTTTAGGCGGTTCAACTAGTATCGATTTCGCGAGAAAGGACATTAATAAGAGCATTGCGGCAGAAGATTTGATAAGAGGGGCAAGACTTGAGAAAGAACGCGATCTTCTTCTTGCCATTGGTGATGAATTTATTTTTACAGGAGTTGATTTCGCATTTCTTAAGACTCCGAAAATAACTGTTATTTCGGTTGAAGACACAAAGGACAATAAAGAACGTCAGTATAAAAAAGCCGATAAAAAGAAAATTAAAGCAAAGTGTTTCTGGAGCGGGAATTATCCTGAGCTTGGCGGGGTCGGAATTAGCGCTACCTTAGGGATTTATTTAATGCTCGAAGAGTTATACGCCGAAGAAATCTTTCGTTTATTTGAAGGCGATAAGGACATTGTTCCTGCAATTCGCAGGTTAGGGCAAAGATTGGAAAAAGGACACTCACAACTAAATACCGCCGACGGCGGACAAATCGAAACAAAACCCTTAGAGCAGTTAAGCAGTTACAACAAACATAAAGAAAACTTCAAAATTGAATTCGGAACTAGCGGATGGAGAGGAGTAATCGGAAAAGATTTTGATATACATAATGTAAGACGAGTAGCCCAGGCAGTAGCCGAGTATTACAATAACTATATAAAACAAGGGATACTGCTGATAGGGTTTGACCCCAGAAAAGGCAACAGGGAGTATGCTATGGAAATAGCGGCAATAATGGCAGGGAACGGAATACCGGTAAGGATAATCTTAGCAGAACCCACCCCTACCCCGGTACTAGCCTATTTAACCAATTCCAATCCAAAAATAAGCGGAGTAATCAATTTAACAGCTTCACATAATCCGTACGAAGATGCGGGGCTCAAATTCTCACCATACCACGGCGGAGCAGCCAACAAAAAAATAACCGGCCAAATAGCAAATTACGCGAATACAGCCGCGGAATATAAAAGCATGAATTATGAAACCGCGGTATCGGACGGGATAATAGAAGAATATGAATTAGAAAAAGCCATAGATATATATGCAAATAAATACATAATACCAAAACTAAAAGAAATAGGTGCTTGGGATACAATTGTAACCTACATAAAGAAAGACAAAGAATTCAAGCTTATCTTAGACCCGATGCAGGGAACAGCAGTAAAATACATGGAAGCAATCTATGACCAAATGAGTAAGGAAGCAGGAAGAAAATTCTATGAAATGATACATACAAACAATAAAGATCCGGAATTTAAAGAAGTAAAAGGAGCACCAAATCCGACAGAATCAGAAAATATTCAGCCATTATTGAATATGCTGGTTGGAAATAAAAATGTATTCAAATTGGCAACTGATGGAGATGCCGATAGATTCGGAATAATAGATTTTGGAGGAAAAGAATTGTCAGCCAATGAAATAATGGCAATGCTGGTTTACTTCTTGCATGATAAAGGATTCAAAGGAGCGGTAGGCAAGACAGTAGCTACATCAAACTTTGTAAATGCTATAGCAGAATATCTAGGAATAGAGTTGATAGAAGAGCCGGTAGGGTTTAAATGGTTTGTAGCCAGAATAATGGATGAAGGGAAGAAATTCATCGTAGCCGGAGAAGAGTCGGCTCATGTAGGTGTAGGGCCATTCATGGAATCATGGGATGACGGGATAGCCATAGGATTAATGTGCTTATGGATGGTTGCGGATACAGGAAAGAGCCTTACAGAGTACAGAGAAGAAATAGAAGCAATAATTGGCAAAAAATTCTATTACAAGAGAGGAAAAGTAGATTTAACAGAATCTTTGAAGAAAAAGACTGAAAACTTTATAGATAATGTAAGAGAAGAGCAGAAAAAGAAAATTCCTTTAGACAAGATGACAGTAATTAAAGCTTTAAAGAATCTCGGGCTAACACAAAAAACGGTATCAGTAATAACATCAGACGGATTAAAAGTAGTATTTGAGAGTGGAGATTGGTTTTGCATAAGGTTATCAGGTACACAGTTTGTGTCCAGGTTGTATACGGAAGTAACTGTGATAGAAAGAGAAAAAGACTTAGTATCTCTTGGAAATCAATTGTTTGAAGCTATTGATCGGCAGGGCGTACAACGGGTAACTGACGGCGGGTTGTTAGAAGTAAATAAAGAGAAAAGACAAATCCGTTCTACCTACAATGAAGCAATGAAAGCGCCGTTCAAAAAGGCTGAAATTATAGGCAGGGCTGACATTGTTGTTGGTATACCCTTCTTTGATGAAGTAAAGACAGTAGGTAATGTATTTAAGAAAGTAATGGAGGACCTGAAAAAACATCACCATGGTAAGAAGTCTGTGATAATTTGCGCCGGCGGCCCTGCAGGCAAGCCTGCTCAGGAGGCTTTAGAAATTCTTGAAGGTATTACTCTGCCTTCTAATATAAAAAGGATAGCCTTTATTCTGCCTATCAGAGGTAAGGGCATAGGAGGAATGAGGCCGGTTATGGAATTAGCTGATATGTTGGGTGCTGAGGCCTGCACTTTCATTGACGCTGATGAGCGCAAGGTAACTGATGAATGGGTTTCTCTTATGGTTAATCCCATATTAAATCAGGGATATGATTATATTGCTTCTCGTTATGCCCGTTATAAACACGCCGCCACAATTACCAACCATTTAGCCTATCCTTTGATTGCAGCAATTTATGGAAAAGCAGTACGCCAGCCTATTGGCGGAGAATTTGCCTTTTCAAAAAGATTGATGAAATTATATCTCAAAAACCCAAAGGTCTGGTTTACCAATGTGGGTACCTACGGAGTAGATAACTGGCTTACTACAAAAGCTATTGTTAATAAGATGAAAATGGGCGAGGTTGATTTAGGCGTTAAAGCGCATAGTTTTAGTGCTTTTCCTAAGCGGAAGGGGATGTTTATCCAGGTAACTGGTGAAGTATTTAGCCAGGTAAGGGAAAATGAGCGTTTCTGGGAAAAAGTAGAAAAGGTTAAGCCTATTGATATT
This sequence comes from Methanosarcinales archaeon, assembly GCA_048634245.1. GTDB lineage: Bacteria > Omnitrophota > Gorgyraeia > Duberdicusellales > 4484-171 > Susulua. The sequence goes on from JAIWAR010000003.1 coordinate 16,883, forward strand.
GTCGGTCTATTGAGGGGGGAAACACCTGAATCTGTACCTCAGGACTACAGGGAGTGGCTTGGCGAGTTTAAGGATAATTTCGAGAAAAATCTTCCTGCATACAAAAAAATATTGCCGCAAGACGTAGTTAACAAATTAAAAATCCTGGCCTATACTAAAGATGAAGAGTTTGAACTTAAAGCTTCAGCCTGGGCAAAGATTGTTTATATTTTTCTTCTCCATTATAACTTTAATGCGGAGCCTATAGGGGAAGAATTCTGGGATGCGCTGGTTGCCATATGGCAGGCGCGGGTAGGTTCTTTCATCAGAGAGACTGAAAAAATGAGCCACGAGGAAGCAGGAAAGGTTATCTATAAACAACTTGAAGAGTTTATAGAAGCAAGAAGAGACTTTGTTGATAAATGGAGAGAGAAAGAAAATCTTGATGGTGGAGTATCTTCAGAGTCAGATAGTGTTGAATTCGAAAGAGATTTTATATCTTTGAAAAGGAATTTTATAAAAAAATCGCAAAAGAAAATTAAAACAGTAAAGAAGGAATTAGTAACTTATAAGCAAAAATCAAAAGAAACAGGTATTGGAGTAATGTGGTTCTCGACAAATTACGAATTTTACAAAAAACACTTTAAAGAAGTGTCTTCTGAATTGAAAATGATTAAGAAAAGAGAGTTACCCGATCATGGGAAGAGAGTATATTTAATTGCTAAAGAATTTATAGAGGAGTTAGGGCTAAATCCTTTATCAGTAAAGGAGTTAACAGAATTTTTAAATAATCATGCTCAAAGACTTGAGCTTAATTTAGCAGAGATAGAGAGTTTCCCTACAATGTTAAAGCTATCTATACTTGAGGTATTTATTACCAAGTGCGATGCTCAAATTATCAAAGATATGGCAATCAGTGAAGCTGACAGCTTATTTAAAAATACAATCGATAATACGAAATTTATAAACATCATTGATTTCCCTTCTTTTATAGGTGATATGAGTATAATTGACAGTGTTTTGAAACAAGATTCGACTTATTTGTATATGGATGCTGAAACACAGGATAATTATAGAAGGACTGTTTACGATATATCTCAAAAAGCAAAGGTTTCTGAACAAACGGTTTCCCGTAAAGCGTTAGAATTGTCTTTGTCGTATAAAATAAGAGCGCCGGATAAAATTGATACATATTATTATGATTTTAGACCGGGGTATATCGGATATTACCTTATAGATAAAGGGAGGGAAGAATTAGAAACTTTATTAAGCATTACTCCTACTATAATCGAATCGGCTAAAAATTGGATTTATGAACATCGCAGCTATCTTTATTTAGGGGCTATTTTTAGTATAGCAATTCTTGAAACAGCGGCAGTATTATTTTATTTGGCGCTACTCGATATTCACCCTGTTACGATAGCCTTGGTATCTTTGGCATTTTTCTTTGTTTTCAATGATGTAGCCGCGCATCTTATGAATAATTTAATGAATAAATTTGCAAAAGTTCGAAAACTTCCCAAGATGGACTTCTGGAATGGCGTGCCGGAAGAATACAAGACATTAATAATTTTTAATGTTCTTCTAATAAGTAAGCAAAATGCTCAGGAGTGTATTACGGCTGTTGAAAAGACATTTTTGGATAATGTTGATAGATATATATCTTTAGGGATTTTAGGAGACTTTCCCGAATCCGCTGAGGCGCATTTATCGGTAGAAAATAAAGAAATAATGGCTTATGTTGAAGAAAGTATAAGCTCATTGAATGATAAATATCAATCCAAACTAGGGTATTCTCCTTTTTATCTGTTTATTCGTAAAAGAACATGGAATGAAAAATTCAAAAAATGGATGGGTTGGGAAAGAAAAAGGGGAGGGCTTATAGAGTTGAATCGCTGGCTTAGGAATCCTCTTGCGAAAACTAATTTTATAAAGATTATCGGAGACAAGAAAACTATAAGAGGGGCCAAATATGTAATTACTTTGGATGAGGATATTGAGGTGCCAAAAACAATAGCTAAAAGATTCGTTGAGATTATGGCCCATCCTTTAAATAGGCCGGTGATTGACCCCGATAAAAATATCGTAGCGCAAGGATATGGGATGGTATATCCATGGTTGGGCATAATACCGGCTTTTCGTGAACATAAATCTTCTAGGACATTATATAGACAAGTTGACCTATGGCAGAGAGGACAAAGGGATATAGGAGTATATAAGTATGCTTTTCCTGATATCCACCAGTATATTTTTGATGAGGGAACATTTACAGGAAAAGGGATTTATGATGTAGAGGTATTTCAGTCTATCTTGGATAATCGGTTTCCGGCTGACCGTCTTTTAAGCCACGATCAAATCGAAAGTTTTTATATGAGGTCTGCTTTGGCAACAGATATGGTATTGTTAGAGGGAACTGTAGGGGATGCTTTAAATGACTATAAACGCAAAGAGCGCTGGACAAGGGGTGATTGGCAGGATGTCTGTTGGATGTTTGGAAAAATCCCTGCGAGAATTGGGGACAAATTGTTTGCAGAATATAACCCGGTATCTTTTTATAACAAATGGAAAATATTCGATAAGGTGCGAAGGACTTTTATCCCTCAGAGCCTCCTGTTTCTTTTAATTTTTGGATGGTTTACGCCGCAAATACCGGTTATAGCCTGGACTTTATTTGTTTCTCTCCTTGCTGTATTCAATAGAATACCCATTACCCTTAATCCTATAGCCTGGAAACATTTAATCCCAAGAATTTTCTTTTTTGCTGCATTCGATATGAGTTTGCTTGTATACTCTGCATACCAAAATATGAGTGTTATGAAAACTATCTTTGGGAAAAAGCTGATTACCAATCCTAACTTAGATTGGGTTTCTGCTTCCGAAGCAGGAAAGTACAAAGAAACAAAAACATTGAAGGGGATTTTGAATTGGGCGAAAAGGCCGCTTATATGCGTATGGTTAATGAATATAGCTTTATATATATTTAATCCTCAGGCCTTGGTTGTTTCCCTTCCTATTTTAATCTTCTGGTCAATCACACCTTTTATGCTTTATAGATTGAGCGGCCCGGAATTTCCCAGCTGGCTTTCCTTATATAACAAATTATGGTATTTGGGTTGGCTAATGCGGCCCAAATGGGCAGAGGATAAACTGAAGAGAACATTACTTAGTGCTGACGATATAGAAGACGGTCAAAAAGATTACCTGCGAAATGTAGCATTTGATACCTGGAGTTGGTTTGAGAGATATGTTAATGAGAAAGAGAATTGGTTGCCGCCGGATAATACAATATATAATTCTGCGGATGAAATTGCCGATTATACTTCACCGACGAGTATTGGGTTATATCTGGTATCCGTTATTTCTGCTTATGATTTAGGGTTTATTTCTAAAGATGAGGCTGTGAGGCGCATAGAAAATACTTTGAATACAGTGCAGAAGTTAGAAAAATGGCATGGCCACCTTTTTAATTATTATAATACTCGTACTCTTGTCGTGACGAGACGGTATATTTCTGTAGTAGATAGTGGAAACTTTCTTGCCAGTTTAATTGTTGTGGTTCAGTTTTTTCCTGAGAATAAAATGTCTAAAATAGCTTCGGCTTTATTAGAAGAAATGAATTTTGCCCCTTTATATGATTTCGAAAAAGGGTTTTTCTATACCGGATATGACCAAGATGTTCAACATTTAACTAATAGTTACGACACATCAAGGCCTCATTTTACGGCTCTAGAGGAAGAAATATCCCAGAAGTTTACTATTTCTTACTATGATTTATTAGCGAGTGAAGCGCGGCTGGGCAGTTTTACAGCTATAGCTAAGGGAGATATACCTGATATTCATTGGTTTAACCTAAAAAGGCCTGTTAGTGATGGAGCAAATAAGGTTATCTTAAGCTGGGGTGGAACGGCATTTGAGTTTTTAATGCCGCAACTTTTTATGAAAGAAAAAGAAATTGCTCCCTACTGGCTGGGATTAAATAACTTAAGAGCAGTTGAGGCTCAGATAGAGTATGCAAAGAAGAATACATTACCTGCTTGGGGTATTTCCGAGTCCGCTTATCCTGTAGTTACTCCCGGTGGCAGATATTATTATAAAGCCTTTGGAACGCCTAGCCTGGGGATTAAATATCTCACTTCTGATGAAAAAGCGAAAAACATAATCGCTCCTTATGCTTCAATATTAGGTGTGGAATTTGCACCTTTGCAAGTTGTCAGCAATCTTATTAATTTAGAAGGGGTATCGGCGAGAGGCGAATACGGATTTTATGATTCTGTTGATTTAGATGAAGGTGAGGTGAGTATATCGTATATGTCCCATCATCAGGGGATGAGTTTGATTGCCTTAAATAATTATTTAAATAAGGGGATTGTAAGAGAAAGATTTCATTCTCATCCTTTAATTAGTAATGTCGAAAATCTATTAGCTGAGGATTCGCTATTGGAAGATAAATTTAATATGCTTAATTTAAAGAGAAATAGAATATTTGATCAAAATACTTTTCCTTCCGAAGCAAACCTTTTAAGCAATAGAGCCTATTCCTTATGGGTTACGAATAAGGGCAACGGGGCCAGTAAAATGAGTAAAGAGCTATGCGGAGACCCTAACTTTTTTGTTACAAGGTTTAGAGATGATCCCCTAAAAGACTGGGGCAAATATTTTTATATTAAAGATGAAGATAGCCAAAAGGTTTGGTCTTTAGGGTTCGATCCTTTAAAAGAAAACCCCGACAGTTATGAAGTTATCCATAATTTTCATTCCACGCAGATTATGCATAAAAAGGAAGGAATAAAGATAGAAGCAAAACTTTTTGTGCCCAACGAAGGCAGTTTAGAAATCTGGCAGATAACTTTGCAGAATGAGGGGAAGGGAGAACGAAATTTAAGCGTTACAAGTTATCTGGAGTGGGTATTAAATAATATAGAGTTGGATATTAATCATCCTTTTTACAATAGACTATTTATTAAGACTACATATGACCCTTCTTTAAAAGCTATTTTTGCAGAGCATGAAAAAACAAATGTTTTGGGATTTCATTCTGTAAATATTGAACCTTTTGCTTTCGAAACTTCCCGGCGCGATTTTATCGGTAGAGGAAGAAACCTTGATTCTCCCCAAGCTTTGGCTAAAGGCCTGTCAAATTCCCAAGGATATACTTTAGATGCCATAGGTTCTTTAAAGGTGGATATAAAACTCTTAGCGTTTGAGTCTAAGACGATCATTTTTACGATAGGCGCGGTTAATGACAGGGAGGAAGCAAAGCATTTAATTACAAAATATACAGATTCCTCAAATGCCTATAAAGCCTTAAGAGATAATTCTTTTGCAATCTGGAAACATCTTTACAATTTAGGATTAAGTTATAGGGAAAGAGAAATAATAGCGTCTCTTGCTTCAAAATTAATTTATAGAGACGTAAATTTACAAGGTGATATTCAGGCCAGGATATCTAATCGAGGGGGCCAACCAGAGTTATGGAAGTATGAAATTTCAGGTGATTGGCCGCTTATCTTATTTAAAATTTCCTCGCTTGATAGAATAAAAGATGCAATGATCCTTATTAAAGGGCAGGGGATATTAAAGGATAAACTCTTTACGACCGAGCTATTGATTTTAAATACTTGTAAAAATGATAAAGAAAGAAATGAAATTAATTTTATTTTGGATACCTTACTTCCCCAGGGAGTATTTATTTTAAATGAAATAGACATTCCGCAAGAGGATTTATGGCTTCTGGAATCCCGGGCAAGAGTAGTCATTAATAAATCATTAGAAGCTTCTTTTGAAGGTACTAAAGACGGAGGTAAGGCATCTAGCGGTTATTTTACAGAAGATGGAAAAGAGTTTATTATCACGACACCTTTGACACCTCGCCCCTGGGCACATATCTTAGCCAATCCTGAATATGGGACTTTAGTTACTAACTCAGGGGCGGGATATTCCTGGTTTATGAATGCTCAGCAGAATAGGATAACGCCTTTTGCTCCAGACGGCGTAACGGATGATTCCAGAAAGATACTTTACATACGAGATTTAGATACTAATGAGATTTTTTCTCCCACATATAATCCGTTTAAAGATTCTGACAATCTCTTGATAAGATACGGGTTAGGATATGCTGTTTTTGAGAAAGTCAAAAACAATATATCTATTCAGCTGACAGTCTTTGTGCCGCAGGATGAGCCTCTTGAGATTTGGATTTTGAAGTTGAAAAATTTAGGGAAAGAGAGAAAGAGGCTGGCCGTTACTAATTATTTTGAGCTGGTTTTAGGAGATACTCCTGAGAATACCAGATATAAAGTTTTATCTTATTATGATAAGACTTTGGAGGCGTTGCTGTTTAGCAACAAAACAGGTAATTTTAAAGATGCGATAGCATTTTCTTCCCTAAATTTAAATCCGGTTAGTTTTGAGACTGATAGGCAGAGATTTATAGGAGTAAATAGGGATTTAAATAATCCCGAAAGTATTGAAAAGGGGGAGTTATCCGGATCTCAGGGGATTAATGTCGAGAGTATCGCTAGTCTTTTGGGAGAAATAGAAATAGAACCTTTTGAGGAAAAGGTAGTTGTATTTACCTTAGGCGAAGCGCAAAGTTTTGATGAGGCAGCAGCACTTATAGGAAAATATAAAGATACGGTTAAGGCTGAGGAATCTTTAGAAAATACAAAGTCTTACTGGTTGAATCTTCTTGAATCATTCAAAGTTGATACTCCGGATAGAGAATTAAATATTATGGTGAATTACTGGCTGAAGTATCAATCAATTGCATGCCATTTATGGGCACGAACCGGATATTATCAGTCAGGGGGAGCAATAGGGTTTAGGGACCAGCTACAAACCAGTTTGATTGGTCTTTATACTGATTCTGAAATAACCCGAAGACAAATAATTCTACATAGCGCGCATCAGTTTGAAGAAGGGGATGTTCAGCACTGGTGGCATCCGGAGAATAATTTGGGCGCACGCACCCTTATTTCCGACAATCTACTTTGGCTGGCTTATGTCTTATATCATTACACAACAGCCACGGGTGATTGGTCTATTTTGGATATTGAAGTTCCTTATTTAAAAGGAAGATTATTGGAAGAAGGAAAAGAAGGTGATGTATTTATCCCTGAAATCTCTGATAGAAAGGATACGATTTACAAACATGCCTTAAAGGCTATTGATTATGCACTTAATAGATTTGGGCCGCATGGTTTACCTTTAATCGGCGCGGGCGACTGGAATGATGGTTTTAGTAATGTTGGGATGAAAGGACAAGGTGAAAGCGTCTGGCTTGCCTTTTTCTTATATGATGTATTAGTAAAATTTTCTAAAATAGTTGAGGCAATGGAAGGAAAAGAAAGAGAAGAATATTATTTAATGAGAGCCGAATCACTCAGAAAGGCAGTTGAGGAATATTGTTGGGATGGAGATTGGTACGTAAGAATTTTTGATGATGATGGAAATGTTATTGGCAGTAAGGAAAGTGATGAGTGGAAAATAGATTTGATCCCTCAAGCGTGGGGAGTGATTTCAGGAGCTGCGGATAAAAAGAGGGTAATAAAAGCGATGGAATCAGTGGGGAAATATCTTATTAAGGGCAATTTAGTACTTTTAAGCACTCCGCCTTTTGAGTATACAAATTTGAATCCGGGAAGGATTAAAGAATATCCTTCCGGTGTGCGTGAGAATGGAGGGCAATATACACATGCAGCTACCTGGTTAGTGTTAGCGTTGTCTCTTTTAGGAGAGAAAGAGAGAGCTTGTCAAACATTTAAAGATTTGCTACCGATAACCCATGATCCAGATATATACGAAGCTGAGCCGTATATACTTGCCGCAGATGTGTATGGGGTAGGGCATTTAGAAGGAAAAGCAGGTTGGACGTGGTATACCGGGGCTGCAGCCTGGTTGTTTAGAGCAGCAGTTGAAGGAATGTTGGGAATAAGATTAGAGAATGGAGAAATATCACTGAGTGGTTCTTTACCAAAACAGTTATCTCCTACTAAAGTGTTTCGAAAGGGAGAAAAAGACATTGTAAAAAAAGACGGGGGTAATAAATTTGATAAGGACATTTTTATTAAAGATATAAATGGGAAAAATTTAAAACTCATTGGGTATGTTTTTAGAGATTCGAGGGATATTTTTGACGGCGGCAGGACAGATGGAGGAAAGGATATTAATCTTATCATAGAATTTCTGATTATTTTAGAAAGTAAGCTCACTGATTCTAACGGGAATGTCCAGCAAGCTGTTGTTAGGGCCTTAGCTAGCGTATATCCGGAACTAATCCAACAAGAGAAAATGTCTTTATCCGCTTTAGAAAGCAAGCTTACTGATGCTGATCGGTATGTCCAGCAAGCTGTTGTTAGGGCCTTAGCTAGCGTATATCCGGAACTAATTCAACAAGAGAAAATGTCTTTATCCGCCTTAGAAAGTAAACTCACTGATTCTAACTGGGGTGTCCGGCAAGCTGCTGTTAAGGCTTTAGCCAGCATATATCCGAAATTAATCCAACAGGGGAAAACCCCTGATTTATCCGCCTTAGAAAGCAAGCTTACTGATTCTAACTGGGAGGTCCAGCAAGCTGCTGTTGAGGCCTTAGCCAGTGTATATCCGGAACTAATCCAACAAGGAAAAATGTCTTTATCCGCCTTAGAAAGTAAACTTACTGATGTTGACTGGCGTGTTCAGCAAACTGCTGTTAAGGCTTTAGCCAGCATATATCCGAAATTAATCCAACAGGGAAAAACCCCTGATTTATCCGCCTTAGAAAGTAAACTTACTGATGTTGACTGGCGTGTTCAGCAACCTGCTGTTGAGGCCTTAACCAGCATATACCCGGAACTAATCCAACAAGGGAAAATGTCTTTATCCGCCTTAGAAAGCAAGTTTATTGATTCTAACTGGAATATCCAGCAACCTGCTGTTAAGGCCTTAACTAGTATATATTCGAAATTAATCCAACAGGGAAAAACCCCTGATTTATCCGCCTTAAAAAACAAGCTTACCGATGCTGACTGGCGTGTCCAGCAAGCTGCTGTTGAGGCCTTAGCCAGCATATACCCGGAACTAATTCGTCAAGGGGAAATGAGTGATGAAGATTATGAAAAGTATGAATTGTGGAACGAGGAGAAAATGCCTTATCAGGAGGAAGTGATTAATGCATACCTTGCTGCGTCTGATCCTCGGATATTCATAACTTCTTTAAAGCAGAAAGCAGAGATAGCAGTAAACAAAGGGTTTGATTATAAAAATTCAAAGCAGTGCTGGTTTGCCTTTGTGGGAGTAAGGATAAAAGGGATAGACATAAATTGGGAGGAATTTACCAAGAGGATGGAAACTTTGGTAAGATTTGACCAGAAGCACCCAGGCTATTTTAACTATCTTTTTACCAAAGTAAGAGGATTAAATATACTTGAAGTTAGCGCTGAAGGCATAAGGCAGACAGATGTAAGCAGTGTGGATAAAGAGGTTTTAACCAATAATGTTGAGCAATTGACACAGATAAAGAAAAAGATAGACAGCTTAACCTGGCTTAATGAATCTTTCCCGAAGGATAAGAAATTGAATCTACGCAACTTCTACTACCAGATAAAGAAGCAGGAGGTTTTAAAGCAGGGACAAATAAGGCAAAACGACAGATTCAGGGTTGAATTTCCTTCCCAAGAAGAAATGGAAGCTGAGATTAAGAATAACAAAAAACAGTTTTACCGTATAGCTTTCGAGTTAACCTACGCCAGGCTGGGTAACAGGCAAGAGCGGGGAAAATACCTTAAGTTGATAAGGGATTTAATAGTCAGCGATATACTTGAAGATGAAACTTTGCGAGTCCAGATGCATTCCTCCGACTTAGAAACAAAAATATCCGCCTTTAAAAACTTTTATGAGGACTACAAGAATCACCTTCCTGACTCTTCAGGAATAAAGGTAGGAAGCATAAAGGGATTAAGGGAGATGTTTGAAAATCTTTCCCAAAAGGTATATGAAGAATTAGCTAAGGTAACAGTAGTAAAAAAACAAGGTAAGGAAACCTACCACTTAATCCCCGCAGGATTTTTGGCCGTATTTAGAGGTAGAGCCGGTATACTTGACTGTTCTTTTGATGAAGATAAAGGCACTCCTTACACTCGGGCAATGCATGAGGATACTCTTTACTATTTTGTGTATAAAGGCAGAGAATTAAAGGGCTATATGGGGTTATGCTTGGGTGAAGCCAAAGATGGAAGGAAAATATTAACCGTAGACACCATGAATTCTCCTTCTTTAGACGGCAAGGAATTGTTAACCAATCTATTCAAGGAGTTAGCTGAAATAGGCGGGCAATTAGGCTGCTCCGGTATTGCTTTACCTGTTGTCTTAGAACCTTCGTTTAATTTTGATAATGAAGATACGATTTCGACGATGACGATTTATCAAAGAGCTAACAGAATAACTCTTAGGCCGGTTCACAAGGAGAGCTGGCAGAAATTTACTGATATGTTTGGTGAAGATACCTATAACAGCATAGAAAGCGGCTCCTTCAAATTACTGGATATCGTTATACCGGCTGTTGCAAGAAAAAGTAGTCAGCGAAAAGACCAAGAGAAAAATAGTAAGGTTAAGTCTGATTTAGGTGATGATGAGCTTGATGGTGGTGGTAAAGAAGAGATTGAAAAAATTAAGAACATTCTTCTTGATAAAGAGGATGTGGATACTCAAGAGCGGATTGATGCAATGAGAGATTTAGCTGATATTGGTACTCCCGGAGCTATAGATGCATTGGCAACAGTACTTGATGTAAGAGAGAATAAACGGTTAAATAGCGATGAGCAATCTCCTTATTATAAAACAGAATCTGCAGATGTGATTGAAGAGTGTATCAGGTTACTAGGTAATTCAGGAGATTCTCAAGTAGTAGAAAAGTTGATGCGATTTCATGTGTGGCGTAGCTCTGATATTGGCCATAACCATAAAAGGTTTAGTATAGAAGGCGAAGTAGCATGGGAAGCTGTTTTTAAGGGGCTACTGTCATTGAGTAAAAAACCCGAAATAATGTCGGATTTAATAAAGTTGTATTATGATTCTAATAAACCAATTGTTCGCTCAATGATATTTGGAATAGCTAAACGTGATATTATTAAGAATCAGGAAATCGCGGAAGCACTACGTTTGAGAAAAACATTGGGAACTAAGATTAAGATAAAAATCAGAAAAATTATTAATCGTAAAATAGAAGCGTGTGAAAATTTTATTAAGTATCATTTAACTCAGTTTAGAAAAGTAGTTAGGAGTTTTTTACAGAATAAGCGGAAAATACATTTATTTTCTACCGGGACAGCGGATTATATTTTTTACCCGGAAGCTCATAATTTGGAATCTCAACTCTTTAACAAAATTTCATTGGAAGAAGTAGATGCGGTTATACTTGAATCAGGGAATGCTAATTATAGAAGATTATTTTATTCGGTTATCCGCGAAGATTCACAAAACGGTAATCTTATAGAAAGACTTAAAAAGTTTAATACCCCTACATTTTTTGTAGGCTTGCCGGATTATACATGGTTTCGTTATCATCCGCTAAGTAATTTCTTGATATGCTTTGCCGTAGAGATATTTCAGATGGGCTTGCCTTTCTTGTTTTATTTTCTTTCTTGTGTGTTTATTCCCGGGTTATCATGGTCAGGGAGTATAGGGTATATCTTGTTGTTGCCTTTTTGGTTATCAATCATCTCAGCGTTTAATCTCTTTAGTAAAAAAGCATTATTTATAAATAAGTACCTTTCCCTTATTGCGTTTTACGGAAATTATGGGAATTCTTCACTGGTAAGTGCAGTATTAGCGAGAAAAACAGATGAATATATTGTTCCTGAGATGAAGAGAAGAATTGGCAGAACTCCGACTATTGTGATATCTTACGGTGCTCACCATGCAAATATTGTAGTTTATTTGAAACATAAATGGCTTAGAGACTTTGTGATAAAATTTCATAGCGTATTTTGGAGAAATTTTCCGATAGATAAGAGATATCTTACAAGAATTGGAGAGCTTGATTTTTATAATAATTGGTGTGACGAGTATGAAATGTCAGGAGTAAGCAATTTAAAAGAAATCAACGACGGCGGCAGGGGATTAAGAAATAAGTCATGGGTTTCAGGTTCTATGTCACAGGTTACAAAAAGCTTTGCGAATTTTGTCAGCGAGTATGGCATTCTTTTAGGAGTGATTGATGTATCCTCGGGGATATTTGCTTTTTCTGCGATAGGTATCGCATTAGCAACTATGTTGCTTAATGGTATCCCATTTGCTGCGATATTTACATTAGAGAATATATCAACACCATTATTTATTGCTTTAGCAGTAATTTTAATCGATCAAATCAGCAAACTAGTGGCAGTATGTAAGGAAATACATGAGATAGCTGTTAAGCAGATTAATATTCCCGTAACTTTAGGTATTTTTGCCGGAATAGTACTTTTTGTTTCTACCTTTAAGATACTCGGAATTTTTGGCTGTATTGGGGGGGGGTTAATATTAGGGGGACTTATAAGCAATGTAGCAATTGATCTTATGGTTAGGGGAGGGTCAATAGACTGGATTACTGATCCACTTGATAAGGACAAAGTGATGAATATTGCGGATATTGCCGGAGTTACAGGGATGTTGTTGATAGGCATAGGATCAATCTTTGGATTGTGGAGTTTAAGATGGGAGATAATCAAATTATTATCTAATGTGGAATTATATATGATAGTCAGTTTTCTCACCGGCGTTTTTATAACCTTAATAGTTAATTATAAACTTAAAAAGAAAAACAAATCAGGAGATGAAAATATCTTTTCAGAGCATACGGATGGCGGGAGTAATTATGGTATTGTTAATGCGGTACAAAGAGGTTTACAAAAATTTAAGGGTGTAGTTAGTAAGGAAGAAGATACTGTATCTTCTGATAGGATTCAAGACGTTAGAGAATTTATTAGAAGTTATTCCGATGATGAAAATATTTTGGGTATAGTTGTTTACGGCAGTGTAGCTGAAGGAACTGCTGTGTTAGCAAGTGATCTTGACTTTTTGGTAATAAAACAAAAAGGTGATACATTTTTAGCTTATGAGGAGAAAGATATGGAGTTCGTTAGACAGATGAAAGAAAAATTTAGTTATATAGAGCATTTACCAGGAGCGCCATTAATATTGAATTCATCTATCGATAAAGAACCATACCAATCCTTGGATGCCATTTTAATGTTATATTTTGTACCCTTTGAGACAATCGGTGCAATATTGTTAAATGGCCGTGAAGGAAGCACTTGTTTTATCGCTAATTGGCAAGTTATAGCCAGAAATCAAGAATTAGAAGATTTTGTTACGAATCTAATTCAAGAAAGGATTAATTTAATAATTCAAAATGAGGAGAAAAAATCCAAAGAACAAATAAAAAAAGGCGACAGTGGCAGAGCAAAGGATGGTGGTGAGGAACCTTCACTTGATATTTCTAATCTTTTCTCTGACACGATATTTAAGCATTTTAGCAGAGAAGATTTTACTAACCTTGCCTCGCAACTGGCAGAGATACAGGAAAGATTTCGTAAAGATATTATTTCTTGTTTGACAGCAGAAGGCCGGAGAGTATTAAGTCAATCCTGGCGTGAATGGGTTATTTCCTGGATTGCCGGGATGAGTGATGAGGCAATTGATGTTGTTTTAGCTAAAGGCCGAACAGAGGAAGAAAAAATAGCTATTTTATTGAATCCTCTAGAATTCATAGATAAGAACCCGGTAATTGAACGCATGATAAAGATTGCCGATGATGTGCGGGTAGAAGGCATAGAAGCCTGGGTGCATATAGGAGTAGGCGGGTCAAAACTGCCTACGGAATCAGTGGTGAATCCGCTTATTTCTTCGGAACACAATTTACTTACCCGTGAATCCCGGGGTGAGGTGCCAAGGATATTCTGGTCAGGCGACAGCTTCTCACCGGAGAAGCCAACGGCTATCTTAAAAGCCTTAGAGGATTTAGGTATATTGTTTAAGACTAAGTTTAATGTTATCTCCAAGTCCGGAACAACCGGTGAGCCGATATACTGTTACCTTATCTACCGTGCCTATTTACAGGAGCGCTTGAGAGATTTGAGTATAAGGTATAAAGAAGAAACAGTTACAGAAGAAGAGCTTAACCAGATGGGTTTAACAATCAAGGATATCACTCCGATCAAGGATGAAGAAGGGGAAGAATATTTCCGGACTGGAAAATTCTTTATTGCTACCACAGGATTTGATAAAGGAAGTGCTTTATTTAAGCTGCATCACCGCGGCAGAAATGAAGAAGAATTAAAGAATTTGAAAGATCTCTACGCAGGAACAGAATTCGATCCCTTCTATGCCATACTACCGGTACCTGAAGGAATGGGCGGAAGATTCTCCGGATTTTCAGCAGTAGCTTTATTGCTTTTGGCAGTGGCCGCGAATAAGAATAAAAATCAGACGTCGTATTCACAAATAAAAGAAGCAATGTTGGGAGTAGAAAAAGCCTTAAAACGGATGTTAGATGAGCCGGTAGAAGATTTAGGGAATAATCCGGCTAATATTGCCTTTACCAATGCGGCTGTCAATTATATTGCTGAAATTGAAAAAGGCATGCGCACGCTTATTGTATATTATTATGACCCGGTAAGCGGGATGATATTACCTATACATAATGAGATACATGCTGAGTCAGTAGAGGAATTCGGAAGAGGCCTACATATTAATACTGTGGTAGGCTCACCATATAATCACACCGGATTAGAAGGAATAATTGCCGGAAGAAGGGATGTAATAGTACGTCTTGTAATGACCGGAAAGTATAACAAGGAAGAGAATCCTGTTGTTCCGAAGAGGAGCGGGATAGGAGGAGAAGTAGCCTCAGGTGCGGGCTTTAGTTTAGGCACAATCCAGAATATATCCTGTATATCTACAGGAACGAGCTTGACAAACCCGGTATTACCTGATGGCAGCCGTCCGAAAGACAGAAACGGCAGAGAATTAGGAGGCGTTCTTAATCATATTCAGGTTATACCCCAGATAAATGTATTTAATATATTTGATTATTATTATACTTTAGCTACAGAGATTGCTGTATACGGGCGGTTATTAAGGTTGGATATTGAAATAAAAGAAGACGGGGCAATAGTAGATTTAACTTATTTACAGCCTTGGGTTGTAGGGTATAAAGAGGAAACAAGGGAGAATTTGGCAAGGTTAAGAGCAGTAAAATTATTGAGAAATGGAGAAAATGCCGACGGCGGCACCCCCACCCGAATACTAGTCAGCGCGGCAAATGCTTTGATATTCCGGTCAGGAGGTTTTTCAACCTTTGTAAACAACTATGACCCGGAAGTGGAATTAATAGCATTTAAGAGCCTTAGCGGGGCTAAAGGGTTAAGCGCGAAACAATTTGTAAGTCAGAACTTCCGGTTAAAAGGGCCATTTAGCGAGTATGAAGTTAAAGGCTTACATTTAGGTAAAAAGGTCACAATAAATAATCTCAAAATAGATACTTTAGTTATACCTGAATCCAAAGATTTAAACCGTCCGGAACAAGTTATACTTTATTTTGGCCCTGAAACAGCCTGGCCGGAAGTGCTCAAAGCCTTAGAAGGGAAGATAGACATAGCCGTAGAATACGGCCCGGGAAAAGAAGCAGGAGGCAAATTCCAGCCGGCAAGGATAAAGTTATTCATAGAACAAGGCCTACGGGTAGTATGCGCATCACCGGTAAACAAAGAAGGAATCAAAGAGATGTTAGCAGGATTAGGATATGACCCTGATCAGGCCTTTAAAGAAAGTCTATACGCGGTAAACAGAGATATAGTAGATGAATCTGTATTAGTGGTAGACACATTATCCTGTACATCAAATGCGATGCTGGGAATAATCTGGGCCTTACAGAAAGCGATTGGCATAGACACAGGCACAGGTTTTACCATACATGCAGCCACGCCTTCAAACAGTGTATTCCCCTCAGTTAGCGGCAGAGACCGCAGCCTGTTAGACTCCTTAAGAGGGGAACCGATAATAGACAACATGCAACCGGCTTCTACAGGAGCAGCTAAGAATCTTTTTAAGATACTACCTGAGTTAGAAGGCCGCTTTTTAATAAAGGCCTACAGGGTAGGCACATACAGCGGGTCTTCATTCTTAATAGATGTAGTATTAAACAGGAGCGCCGGTTTAGAAGAAATCAACGGAAGCCTTAAAGATTTTGCAGACAACAAATCCGGAGGGGTAGTTAAATATTGGCAAGGCATACCGGGAGTAGATGAGAATCCGCTTACCTCGAAATTGATTGTAGGCTGGCCCTATGTATCCATAATAGACGGGCTATTAACAGAAATGATAGGTGATAGAAGAGTAGTTATCCAAGGATTGTATGATAATCAGTCTGCAGCGCCCGGGCAGATGCTTGGGCCTTGGGCTACGTGGTTAGGGAATGTAAGTAAAAGAGATGGAGGAGAAACCGACGGGGGCCTGCGTGAAAAATCTCTTGTAAGATTTAGGATTTTATCCGGCGCGTTTTTTTACCCGCGTTCAAAAACGCCTATAGCGTTGCAGAGAGATAAATTCCTTCAAAGGTTTGCGTTATCCGAAGAGACGGGTAGTATTTTAAAAGAAGAATATATTTGTGCTTACAGAATATTGGAGCAATTGGGATTAGCGCCGGCATTGGATGAAAATAAAAAGAATGAGCTTATAAAAAGAGCGATAAATTCCACCATAGAAACAACTTATTTAAGCTCGCCTGCTTCTTATAATTCCCTTTATGATTTGATAAGGATATCTAAGCCGTCTTATTCAGGCGAGTCTTTAATTTTGCTCAGGATCTTTGCGGTTCACGAGTTTGTGCATTATTTAATCAAACACAATTTTACCTTAATAAAAAAGGCCTATCTTGCTTCGGTAGTAGCTAACCTGAGATATATAGAGCTAATTGGCCTTGAGAGTAGCTATAAGACTCCTGTTTTAAACGGACAGTTATTACTAAGCTCTGCAGGAAAAAGAGCAGTAGACTTAGCTGCGGTTGATTACGGCCGCCATATTGCCGGCCTTATACCGGATTTATCAACTCAGAGAGAGATGATTTTATGTGAGGCTATAAAGCAATCTCTTCCTATTTGGGAGCAGTTATTATTTGGCAAAGCACTTGTATTGTATTCTAAAGCAAAAATAAGTTTTCATAAGATATTGGGCTTATATCCGGAATATCCCTGGTCATATTTTCAGGGAGCAGCTGAGGCGGGTTTATATTTAGGTACAGGAAAAAAGAATATATGCGGTGTAGAAGGCATAGACGAAAATCGTGACGGCAGCAGCAACGAAGTCACAAGGTCATCAGTTGAGGAGGTTTTTGACGAGGAAGTAAATAAGGAGAGCGCGAATGCCGATAATGATTTTCATAAAGCATTTATGGCGTGGAGAGAAAATTTTATTGTTCTACGTTCATCCTCAGAAATTCATGAACGGATGACTATAGAAGAAAACAAAAAAAATCATATAGTGGTTGGTTTATATAAAGTGTGGGAAGCTGGAGCAATTATAAGAGAGGGTATAATTAAAAATAGGAAGCCGAAAGATATGGCAGATTATGTTGAGTTACTTCTTAAGGAAGCTGCTTTAGAAAGAAAAGCGGGAGGGAGAGATGATAATTATAGAGAATTAACAATATTATCAGAAAATTCCTTAGAAGTCGTTCTAATGGCAATAGAAGCTATAAAAGAAAAAATCCCAGTAAAAACTATTAACGATGAAGGTATTAAAGATTTTGTGGATTCGATTATACCAACTGAACTAAGACTTACGATAGAAAAAGTATTATCCCGGTCTTTATTTAATATAGATTTAAAATTAAAGGGGCTGCCTAGCTTGGAATTAGAAGCTGCTAAGCCTTGGATAAAGGAATATTTATCTTTTGGCGAAGAAGACGCGGTATCCGACCCGCGGGTTAATATTAATTTTACAGATAGAGTTAAATTATTAGAAGAAAGGGAATCATTCCTTTCTGATGCCGGCAGAGGCTATCTTATAAAATTGCAGGGTTCGATAAAGAAAAAGAATTACAGACTTTTAGAAAAACTTAAGAAAGATTTTCCTTCCGTTAATAATCCTCATCTTGATTATTTCAAACCCCTACAGATAGGAAATAAAACAGAACTAAAAGCTATAATTGAAAACTTGTCTGTTTTGCAAATTACTAAAGGATGTTCTCACGGTTGTAAAGGATGTTACTATAAAGCAGGCAAACCGGTAAAAGCGATGCCATTTTACCGCATAATTCAAATTTTGGCAGCAGCTAAAGATCTAACTAATAACAAAATGATGAGTCGGGATATTCTATATAAGAATGGTATTGTACCTTTAATACTCTATCGCGATAGTGAAATGTTTGATTATTACGATCCTATTTATGATGCTGATGCGGGAGATGTTATGGCGGCAATTCTCGAGTATCATCCTAAACAGACAATTGGTATAACAACTAGAGGATGGTATTTGGGCGATCAAATAGGCATGAGAGCGGCAAAAAAAGTAGCGGAGCTGATGAAGGATAATTCAATTTATATTAGATTTAGTTTAGACTTATATGATACTAAAAATAATTTATTCCAGTATATACGCCGTATGGTTAGAGTATTAAGTATATTTTCAAAAGCAGGGTTTTCAAGACAGCAAAAGAGTATTATATATTCTTATGGAATTAACGGGGCTGATTTTGAGGCTATTTCCAGAATAGTCAATCTGATAATATTTCTCACCTCAATAGATATATGTGAAAAAGAAAAGCGTGTTCGTCTGCCGCCTATAGGGATAAATAGCATGTCTTTTGAGAAATATGGTGGATTAAGAGAGTCTATTGATTCTTGTATCACAGGATTTGATATTATGCCGAATGGTCAAATTTCAAAAGGCGAAATGTCTGTTGATGGACAGTTAAAACTGATAGAGAAAAGGCTTTGGCAGTCAGAGGAGGCTATAGATATAACCCCACTTCTTCCTAGAAGAATTAAGTCTAAGTGTGAAGTAGAACCTATAATACTTGACGGCAGCAGAACGGAGGTAGGGCCACAGGCCGCAATAAGCTGCAGGTCACAAGCCATAAATCAGGAAGAGATACAAGATATTATTGTCTGTGACGGCGGGGAATATAACGCGGCGGGAATTATCCCTGATCAACGTGCAGTATGGAGTCAAGATAAGAAGGCGGAACAGATTACGCCGCACGAATTTGCTAAGGCGATTCTAAATGATATACCAGAAGGGACAAATATTCTTTCTCTCGGATGTGGGAGGAAAGGTTTAGACGAAATGCTTTTGGCAAGAGCAGGACATCATGTCGTTGCTATGGATTTTATAGGATCACGTATTAACGAATTGAAGGAAAAGATTAAGGGAGTAAAGATAGAGAATCTAGAAGCCAAGATTCAAGATATTGCTGAACCTTTCGATTTTTCAAATGAGTCCTTTGACGTAGTTTATAGTCATCTAAAAGCAAAGAAACCTTCCTTCCAAGACGGCGGACGCGGGCACAAGTCAATAAATAATACTGATGAAATTCCGCTTTCACCGTATGCTAAGTCAAGATTAAGCTTGCTAGGAACTTTTCTTCTTATTGTCTTTATAGGCTTTGGATTGCCCTTCACTTTGTATTTGCTGTATGTTCACTTAATGGAAAATAAGTTATCTTTAAATTTCAATACTTTTCTGATAGGTATACTTGTTGCCATCCCATATCTTTTTGGGATTATTCCTTATATTTCGATGAAAATAAATGAAAAGAGGGTTGACGAAGAAAACAGAGAAGATTTCAGACAGTCGTTGGTTGTTAAAAAGGTACACGAAAAAATTTTAAAGAATGGAGCACAGTTAAATACGCCAATACAGGGAGTGCAAACAGTAGAAAAGAATATTGCGGGGGGATGGGGTTTACATGAAGTAGAGTCACAATTCGACCAGGTGTCGTGGGGAAATGTTAAAGGAGAAATTGAAGGGACAATTTATGGTATTTTTGGAGAGAAGTTTTCCGGGGATGTAAATGCGGATTTCAGGTCGAAAACTACACCAATACTGGATGATGAGGCAATATTTTTTAAACTTAGGAAAGATGATCAAGTGATAAGGATTATTTCTCCCAGTGTCGGGATGATAGAAGCAGTAGTAAGAGAATATGTGAATAATTTGGCAGATAAATATCCCGAGGGCTCTCATACGAATATAGCAATAAAGGCAATGGCAGACGGCCCTTATCCTATTACGAGGAATTTAAATCAGTTAAATCCTGCTTATATCCAGGATACTTTAAAATTGCTCAGTAAATCAGCTGATGACGAGCTTATTTCAGGGCGTTTTGTCGGGGTGGAAGCCCTTCCTTCTTCAGAAAAAAGGAATATATTCTGGGGTATCAATATCTTGCTTGAAAACCAAGAAGAGGGATTGGTTAATCATCCTTTGTTTCCGGTTAATACGCTCCGGTCAATTTTTGAAAGACTTACGCCTTTATTTCCTAAGGGGAGTGAAGACGCAGAGTTAGACGCCCCGTTTGAACGATTGCTGTCCGTAGGGAAATCAGAACATGACTATGATAAAGAACAAAGCGGTGTAGAAGGCATAGAGGAAAATAGTGACAGAGACAAGAGTGATAAAGATGGAGGTGAATTCAATTGTGCAGAATTTAGTGCGATGGCAAAGATACTTAAAGAACAAGGAGTAAGGGGTGAATTTCATTTGAAGATTATTTTAAGATATAAGACTAAAGAAGAGCTGGAAGATAGGGTCGCAGAAATTCTAAAAGTAATAGAAGTGATAGAAAAGTCAACCAGTATACCAGATTTTAGAATGTCTATGTCAAGCCGAGTCGCCATCCTCAAAACTTATCTTAAAAATAATAAAAAAGAAATATTCCCAGAAACCATTGTTTCCGGGCCGGTTATGGATAATTTCATAGATGTTCTGAAGGGAAGAAATGAGTATCAGCAAATGAAAACAATTTCTGATGGCAGAGAAAGGACTTTGGAATCAGATGTGGGGATGTTTACTGTAAGTGATTATAATGCTTTACAGAAGGAAGCTGAGACAAAAATTCTTCGTATATTAGAGAGAAGAGGGCTACGAATATTTAGGGAAATTGATTCTTCAAAGCAGCCAAGCGGCATTATGGATTGGCATAGAAAGTACATTTATGAATTCCTTGATAACTTTAATTTTCACGGCGGAATAAGGCTATTTTTAACGGGGGGACAATTTAGTGATTGTATTCTTAAAGCTTTCAGTGCCGCTCTTTTCTATGCCCTATATAAAAAGAATACGCCTATTCATATTATTTTAGTTGAAGAAGCTATAGCCGATGGCGATAATCCCGGAATTAGAGAGGATTGTTATATAGACCTTATTAAGCAATTAAAGCTTAATTCAATTATTTTTGTTGATGGAGCAGTTGAGAGAGAAAACAGGTTATATCCTGATAAGAATTTTGCTGTTGTAGTTTCTTTTTATACCACAGTGGATGAGTTTGAGAAATATTATCCGAACCAGCTTTGTTCATTGGAGGCGGATAATTATCAGATTATTAGGGATTTACTGGAGGAAAAGGAAATCCCTCAGAAAAAATCTGACGAAGTAATTGCTCATTTGGTAAGAATTACAGAAACTACAGGGATAAGTCAGCTTCAGGCCATTACCTTTTTAGTTAAATTAATTACTTTCAAGCCGGTCTCAAGAGATATTAGCAGCTATAATGATTTAATCTTTGCGATAGAGCGAGCCGGAGAAGTTGTTGTTGGTGCTGTTGAAACCGTAGATAGTTGGTATAGACTGCAGGCGATTACTGCTTTAGATGAATTCTTTTCCTATGATTGGGTGTTAAAGCATATTAAAGGTTTGGATGATTTGCTTTCTGTGATAAAAGAAGTTAGAGATACGACTAAGGGGTCAGGCGAGTTTCAATTTGAAGCTATCGCTGTTTTAGGTAAATTAATTACTGTCGGGCCTAGTGCAAAAGACAGTAAAAACCTTGATGATCTGCTTTTTAGAATAAAGAGTATAGGAGATGCGGTTGACAATGCTACTAGATCCGCGGGTGAATTTCAAGCAGAAGCTATTATTATTCTGTTTGAATTTATTAGTTCAGAATCTGTTTTGCAATGCGTTGGAAATTTTAGTGAATTGCTTTTTGCTTTGGACCGTATCGAAATATATATAGGCTATAAACAAGATTCGCAAACAACAAAAGCATTAGAAGATATAACTGTAAGTAATGTTTTTAATCCTGAAAAGTTAGAACATACAAGCAATTTCAGGCCGGTTGACTGCAAACAAGGAATAACTAATGCTCGTATTAACAATGACGGTGGTATAGAAAAGGCGGTAATAAAAGGCTATGAAAATATAGAAGAAAAAATCAAACCGCTTGTGCTTGTTATTCTGGATGGTTGGGGGTGTTCAAAGGAGCCTTTCGGTAACGCGATTGCGCAAGCCCAAACGCCTAATTACGATAGATTAGTAGAAAGCTGTCCTTCGACTATTCTTAAGGCCTCGGGAGAGGCAGTAGGTTTGCCTGCCGGTGTGATGGGGAATTCTGAAGTGGGCCATTTGAATATTGGCGCAGGATTAATAGTTCCTCAGGATGTATCAATAATTAATGCTGCCATTGAGGACAATACTTTCTTCTCCAATAGTGTTTTAAAAGATATTACTATACATCTTAAGGCTAACCCCGGAAGCAGCCTTCATATTATGGGATTAATATCCGATGCGGTTATTCATTCCAGCATGGATCATCTTCTTGCTTTATTAACATTCGCTAAGAATGAAGGATTAGAGAGGGTATATATTGATGCTATTACTGACGGAAGGGATTCTGACCGGGAAAGCAGTCTGCAGTGGATAGAAAATCTTCAGGAAGGGGCGAATAGAATCGGCACAGGAAAGATAGCAACGGGTATAGGGAGGTCTCGTCCTATGGATAGGGATAATAATTGGGGGGTGATTAAACCGGCATATAATTTGTACACTCAGGGAATAGCTGTTAACCGGGAAAAAGACGCCTTAACTGCTTTAAGAAAATCTCATGACAGAGGAATAACCGATGAATTCATAGAACCGACAGTAATAATTGGTGAAAATGGTGAGCCTCTGGCAATAATTAAGGATAATGATGTAGTTATATTTTTTAATTTCCGTGCTGACCGGGCCAGGCAGATAACCCGGGCTTTTATGGACAAAGATTTTAAAGGATTCAAACGTGAAATTCAGCCTAAAGTTAAATGGGTTTGTATGACTGAGTATGATGAGACATTTTATCAGTTTGATAATCTTTCGGTGATGTCCCCGCCTCAAAAACTTGCTAATACTTTGGCTGAGGTCTTGTCGAAAAATGGGCGTAGGCAATTGCATATTGCCGAAACACAAAAATTCGCGCATGTTACTTTCTTTTTCAACGGAAGGGAAGAAAAGCCTTTTAGCGGCGAAGAACGAATTCTTATCTCTTCCCTCAAAGACATCACCTTTGATAAAGCACCGGCAATGTCTGCCTATGAAGTTACAGAGGAGTTGATTAAAGAAATGCGAAATTATGATGTTTCCATAGTTAATATAGCCAATGCTGATATGGTAGGCCATACCGGAGTTTTGGAAGCAACTGTTACAGCAGTAGAGGTAGTGGATGAATGTGTAGGAAGGATAGTGGATGAAGTTGAAAAACAGGGCGGCATAGCTCTTATTATCGCTGACCACGGTAATGCTGAAGCTATGGTTACGAAAAAAGGTAAGTCTCTTACTAAACATACTACAAATCCTGTGCCTTTTATTTTGGTGGATTCGCAGGGAACTTTAGGCAAAGTAGAGTTAAGAGAGGGAGCTTTGTGCGATGTTACGCCGACTATGTTAAAGATTTTAGGCATAGACCAGCCAAAAGAAATGACTGGCAGGAGTCTCATAATAAAAGCTGACGGGGGCTGGGAGGTGAAGATTTTTGAGTCTGATGAAGAGCGTGATTGGGTAGCACTTAAAAAGTCGGATATCTCTAAGAGATTAATAGGAGAAGCCGAGGATTATGGTGATGTGCCAGACAATTTTATGTTTTTTATTCTTGTAGGAGACAGCAAAGCACATGGAGGAGCAGTAATTAATATAGAACATAGGCTGGGTTTTGAGGTTAAGTATTTTGATATTTTTCCACAAAGACAAGGTTTAGGAAGAGTACTCTGGAAACATATAGCAAAGGAGTTGCTTAAGGAGAGGTTTGAATATGGGTATGTTACTCCCGAAGATAATAATGCAAGAAAGTTTTGGTTAAAACAAAAATTTTACGAAGTTAAGGGTAGAAGCTCGCTATATATTGATAAGGCAGGTTTAGAATATATAGCCTTCGGAAAAGGCCTTTTAGATAATGATTCTGCCGTATCTAAGGAAGTGACTTGTCGTGACGGAGGCACAAAAGAAGAGATTATATTACTTTCTTCAGCAGAGACGGCTAATTTAAGGATTGTAGAAAAAGAGGAATTGATTCCGGATGCTATGGCCTTTATGGGGAAAGACTTTCGCGGGCAAAAGGGCTCTCTGGCCGTATTAAAGGAGTTGGTAAAAAAGGGCCTTGTGGCATATAACGGCCCTAAAGGGAAGGGTATTCAGTTAACTGAAGATGCCAAAGAGCTTTTAGATGCGGGTAAAATAGGAGAAAAAGTAGAGAAACCGGAAAAGAAAAGAATAATAAAGAAGGATATTTTTCTCTCTACAGCAGAATGGATTGTGCTTAATAAGGTGAGATTGGGATTAGGTTGTACTTTGAATGATTTTACCGGAGGTTATCAAGATGGAGCAGAACTACTCATAGAGAAAGGCCTCTTAGAGATTAGAGACGATGGTGTTTTAAAAACTACAGAATTTTATAAAAAATTATCTCGAGAAGGAAGAATTAAAAAGGAAACAGAAAAAAGCTCTAGGCCAGCCTGGACTATAAAGAGAGAAACTGCCGGGGTTAAGGTGCCGAGTAAAAGTATTTCTAAAAGTGAACTTTTTGGGGAATTTGTGAGGAGGGTAATAGAAAACATCAACGGAGGGGAAAAGAGAGAAGGAATTTTTAAAGGAATTGAGAGAAAGGATTTAGGATATACCTCAATAAGTGGTTTCCGTAAGGCAAAGATAAGAGTCGATGCTTTTTTAGACGATATTATATTTGATTCCTATAATGATGAGCCGGTTTTAGCGGAAAGCATTAACCCTAAAAATATTATCCCTGTAAAGAAAGCTAAAGCGTTTAATGAGTTAAGGAATAAGGTAGTGCAGGAAACACTAGATGGAATGAATGGTTCTGAAGTTAGCTTAAGCGGAATATTTTGTATCTTTACGCTAACTTTATGGCGCAATATTTCTCGCAAACGAAAAGGAGGCAGTTTTGATATTGCTGTAGCCCCTTTAATCACAAAGGAAATCGTAGAACAACTGGGGTATTCAGCAAAAATAATGCAGAAGAAGGGGCGTTTATATATTGTAGTAATTGACAAGAATAAAGGGAAAAAATATAGATTTGCCTTAAAAGAGACATTTGGGATGAACGAGTTTCAAAGGGCGAGTTATATATCAGACGTCAAACACCGGCTATCTCTGCCTGAGAATGATTGCGGGAAAGACGGCGGCAAAGAATCGTTTGACGCACAGGAAGAGTGGCTATCTTCTCTGCTAGAGAAGGTAAAAAACGGCAAAGCAGTTATTGCCGGCCTGGGAGCGACTTCCTTGCCGGATAAAGAGCAAGGTAAACCCATAGGTTGGGCATTGGCCTTGTTTTATCGTTTAGCCGGCAAACAACATTTAATTATCGGTTCATCTTCTAGCATTGGGAAAGCGCTTGATGCGAAGAAATGGATTGAAGGTAATTTTAAAGAGCAAATAGAGAAATCTATAGATACAATGATGAATGAAGATGCGGCAAAAGCAGCGAATATAGTGGTGATAGGCGTGCCCGCCCAATATACTCTTTCGACTTTAATTGAATTAAAGAATAGCGGCTTAAAAAATAAATTAATATGGGTATGCGGAGTGCCGATGCGAGAGCCGGAAGACTGGATAACCAGCAGAAGAAAGGGGAAAAAGGTGAAATTTAGATTTTATGAGAAGCCCTCTGAATATCTTGTTGAATATTTGCGGGGCAATGAAGAATATATATCAAAATGCTCTGAGTGTGAATCTATGGGGGAAGTAATTGCGGTTATTATGGAAGGTACAGGCAACGTGGTAGTAAACGCCGGCAATAATATACCGGCATTTAAAATGGGAAGAAAAGATATTCTTCCTTACGAAGTGGAAGTATGTACTGATAATGCTGCGGCCGGGCAAATAGTTTCTCGGTTACTTAAGATGGTAGATGAGAATTTAGAGCCGGTTATACATAAATTAAGCTATAGTTACCGGATGGAGTCAAGAACTCCCTGGTATGCGATGTATCCTGTGCTTTTGAAATTAACTATTGAGCAGTTTGAAAAGTTAAGAAAAAAAATTGGATTAGTACATTTTGAGCGCTCAAGAAGAGTTACTTTTAGAAGAACAAGAGGATTGCTTAAAGAGTTGGTTGGTTCTGAAGTTCAATCTGCTAAAAGCCCGAAGCGGTTTGAGGATGGGGGAAGAATCAGCATTAAAAATAATCAAGCCTGGCAGCAATTAAAGGACGGAGACCTCTCCGTGGTTGGATGGCACCGTTCGCTGCTAGGTCTGTTTTCTTTTGCGGGTAAACAACTACCCGAATATTCAGCACTTTTATTCTACACTCCGCCGAAAAAAGAATTAATAGCTATTGTAGCTTTGCTGTCCTTACCAATTATTTTTGAATATTTCCTAGCCTTCTTACCTATATATGGCTTCCCTTTGCAAATTATAGTTCTTGTGGGACTTTTTAATTCAGCACCTAAAGAAGGCAAACCCAAGAATAATGACACAAAAGGGTGGAAAGAAGCGATGGGAGAATTAAGAAAAGATTTTATACAACGAGAAGAAAATTTAAAAGTTGTAATGGAAACTGAATTTAATAAGAAAATAGATGATTTGAGGAAAGATTTTGAAGAAAAGACCGCAATAGATTCAGGTATTAGGAATGAGATGAATTATGCAGATTCTAGTAAAAATGAAAATTATGAAACTGCAACTATAGAAGTGCTTATAAAAAAGGCAGTAATAACAAATGGTGTAAGTTATTTTGTTAATAATGTAAATAATTTTATAGATTTATTTATAGATATTATTGCAGCGAGAAAGAACTTTGCTAAAGACGAACATATTTTAGGCGCGCTTAATAATAATATAAGCGAGAGGATAGAGGGTAGATTACGTAAGCCATATAATTGTTTTCTCGATTTTTTAGAAAGTCAATTTCTTGTAGATAAAATTATTAAGATGTTAAGTAAATGCAACAAGGTTAGAATAGAAGAAGTCAACGGTTTTAAATCAGCAATTGTAGAATTAGGAGCAACCAGCAAAGCCTATAATAAAATTAATAAAAGAAGAGGCATAAAGAGAAGAATGTATCTGTATAAGATGAAATTGAAAAAGGAAAATTTAGAAAATCTTCCTGCCGGCTCAATGTTAATTTTGGAAGACAAGAAAAGCAATCGTTTTCACGCAGTTCGTTATGTAGAATTTAAGAATAATAAAGTTGAAGTTATCGATAGTGACCCTGTGAGCCATAAACAAGGACCAAAAGAAATAGAAATGAAGGATATTTTAACCGACGAAAACGGAAAAATCATTGTTGTTACTTTTGAAGAATTAAGTAAAGAAGACATTGATGGCCTTGAAAATTTTGAAGGAGACGGTATTTGGGTTTATGGAATTGCTTCCAGTGGTGCAGCTAGTGAAGGGTCAACCGGTAGTGGAGCAGCTGGCAGTAACGCTGATAGCTCTTCAGGAAGTGCGGATGGCGGAACTTTGGACAGCGGTGGAATTGGAAGCGGCCTTCCTCCCAGTATTACAGGAAAAAGCGTAAGTAGTTTATTGGTGAATAGTAATATTTTTGACGGAGGATGCGTTACGAATAATCTTAATAATATGGCGATGTCGCAAAATACCTTTTTGTCATTGTCCTTTTCCGACTTGAACGGAGGATTGCATAGAAATAATGGTTTAGTCCTTGCGTTCATACCTGTTGGTATTCCGGCCAGCGGTGGAAGAATTTTAGCTAGAAATAGTGCTAATGTTGATGGCGGTAAGCGCAAAGGCGGCCTAATAGATCAAAAAAGAGCGGGTAATATTAAAGAGGATGAGTCGGAAGCCCAAGTTTTGCTTACAGAGTTAATAATAGAGTGTCGAAACAGAAGAATTATTTTGCCGGAAGAAAGAGAAGAAGTTATGGCTAAATTGAAAGATTCAGAGCTTATAGGACAGGTTTGTGACTTCCAGAGACATTTTAAAGAAGCCGGGTTTCCTGAACAACTTGCTTCGGTATTTAGTTTAGGATTAGTATTTACTCCTAGTTTTAAGAGTTGGATATCTCATTTAAATGAAATGGATGAAAAGCATAAAGAGGATAGAGATCTAGATAAACTTAAGAATGAGTATTTTACTAAAAAGAACCGGATTATTAGCATTGTTGTCGAGAAACTAAGAATATTTCTTGATGAACTTATTCCTATTACCGATATGGTAAAGGCTGAAGCAATCATCAATAAAGAGGGAGCAGCTTTAAAGAATGCTTTGGGTAAAGGGATTACTTTGGCTCGTGTACTAAATGATTTAAGGGCAGGTAGGGTATATTTATTTTATAATGTTTTTGAAAATAAGATAAGGATTTCGGATAATCCGGGCATGGGTAATCCGGATGAAATATTTGAATATATAGAAAATGAGATTTTGACGAAAGAGTTTTACGAAAAAGTCGAAAGAATAATAAGTTCTGTTTTTTCCGAAAAGCCCTATGAATCTTCTTTACCAAAGGCATGCAGCCGTGAGCTGATAGAAAAATTTAAGAAACGGTTAACAGAGGAATGTGGAGAAGCCGGAAAGAATGCAGCGTCTTTTCTTCCGGATAAATTTTCTGTATCTCAAGAATATGGAATTTTAATGAAATCCATAGAAGGAAGCGCTATCAAAGAACAAATAGAAGATATAGTCGGAAAAGATAATGATTTAGCGGAAGAAATATTTGAAAGCTTAAGGTTTGCCGATGATTTGCGAGGTTTTACAGCTTTGGTGAATAAGCTGAGAAAAAAGAGTAAGGTTTTAAAGAAAAGGCAGATATCTCAGCTAAATGCGCTCAGTAGTTCGCTTAGAATGTATCAAGATGCTAAAGCGCATATATATATTAAAGTTGCTGTTGAGTGGTTTATTAATAGGGTGAGAGAACTAAACGGGCTCGCGATTGTTAAGCAGGAAGATGTTTTTAGCGCTTTAAAGAAAGTTTTTATTAATAATTTGGATATAGAAGAAATGGAAAAAGAAGGATTGTCCCTAGATGAAATTCGGAAAGTTTTATTGGAGAGCGGTAAAGTTATTTCAATACTTTGTTCTCCTAAGGATAAAAGAATTATGAAAAGGTTGGAAGTTTATATTATGTCAGCATCATTGGAGAAGATAGAAAAAGAACTTTCTCCTGAAGCTAAAAAGGCGATTGATCAGGTTTACGAAGGAGAGATGTTTGAGGGTAGATTAGGCGTTTCCTTAAAAAACATATTTAACAAAATAGACAATAATGGATATTCTCCCGGACGCAATGAAAAAGATAATTTGAATAGACAAAGAGAAGAAAATCCCGCCTTGCTGGATAGATATGACTCTCTGCGATTGATTGTAAAAGCTTTTAAGGAAATTATAGAGGATAAACTTTCCGGAGATAATGAAGATAGAAAACCGTATAAGTTGTCTGCGGAATTTTTGAGGCGGCTAAAAGATGACCTGTATGTTAAAGATCTACCTTACCCATTAGAAGATATTGAAAAACAACAAGTTTTAGGAGAAGTAATCATTTATTTTGTTGCTGTGTGGGAAGAATTATGCAATTTAGGGTTTAGGGAGAAAGAGATAGAAAAGATTATTACCCGTATTCGGCCGGGGGAGGTTAAAGAAATTATAAAAAAAGGAGTAGATAAAGAAGAAATCATCAGTATTTGTTTAAAGCCAAGAGGAGAGATACAAGAAGCATTGGCTAATATAGATGAAATAATAGAGAAGCAGAGAGCAGAAGAAGAACGAAAGAAGCTGGAAGAGAAAAAACAAAAAGCGTTAAAAGAAAAAAGGCAATTGAGAAAGCAAAAAGCATTAAAAACGCGTAAATCATTCAGAAGGCAAAGAAGGCTGGAAGAAGAGGCGAAGATAAAAAAAGCTCAAGAAGAAAAAGAAAAGAGGGTAGCCGCAGCAGAAGAGATGATGGATGAATTTAAAAAAGTTAAAACCAGAGAAGTGGCTAATGTTATCGATAGAATGAGAAGCAAGAAAAGCTATAGGGAAATGAGTACTAAATTAGTAGAGATTTTTGGCAAGGAAGAAGCAGTTGAGAGGATTAAAAAGGCTATAGTTGAAATAATCGGGCCTTTTGAACGTAAAAAAGCTCGGGGTGTTAAAGGCAAGGAAATAGCGAACATAAAGAGAAACTTGATAAATAAATGGTTAATTGGTATCAGTATCGATGATATCGAGGAAATTTTAGGCAAAGATAACCGGTTATTAGAACAATTACTGGATGAAGTTTTCGATATTTTTGTGGAGATTGAATCGGGAGAAAAAGTATTTTTCTTCAAAGATAAAAGTGAAGAATTAATAAGAAGTATTGGCTTAGAAGAATCCATAGAAGAATCAATATTGTCCCTAAAAATAGAAGAAAGGGAAAAATTCGCTAAACAGTCAGACAGAGATTTATTCTTTGATTATCTTACCAGGATTAACGAAATTATGAGACAAGACAAAAGAGTTGCTAAGCCAAGAAAGATAGAGCCTAAAATTAGAAACAAATCAGATGCTCAATTATCATTTGAAGATATACAAAAAAACTTTCAGAATGACATAGATGGCATGAAAGATTTACCGGAAGATATTATCGGCATTTTAGAGTCTGTTTTTGGGCAAATATACATAAGATTTGATTTATTTTCTATCGGGACTAAAACCAAGGTTAAAGATATTGACGATATGATATATATGTATGAGAGCGGGGTAAGGGATCTTCTAAACACGCTATACAAAAAATTAGAAGAATTAGAAGAATTAGAAGAAATAGACGCAACGAATAGAGAAAAGATTATATTAGTAATAATAAAATATTTCTTTTTTGATGAATTTCCCCAAGGAGTCAGAAAGGCTAAGCCGAATATCAAGCAGAAACATAGGGGTAAATATATTCATGAACACTTATTAGAGGGAATAAAAAGATCGTTCGGACATTATTTTAGTGATGTTGTTAAAGCCGAAGAAATAGCAAGTCAAAAAGATAAAGGAAAGACGAATAGTGCTGGGGAAAACGATGGTGGGAACAGGGAGAGCAGAGGAATCCCATTTAAATTACCTGCTGATTTAGTAACTGTTTTAAGATTAACTAACTTGGGATTTTTGGGATTATTGATTAAAGACAATGGAGAGGTAATAACTGATGGAGGCATGGCTCAAAGAATAGTTTTGAATCCGACAGTGAGCGAAATAAGGAAGACGGTAGATGATTTTATAGAACAGCGAAACGTAAGTATAAAAAGAATGCTTGAAAACTTTTTGTATAATGGGGCAATGCGTGCATCAACCAGCAGCGGGAAGGAATACAGCTATGACGGCCGTCACTGGCCTAGAGACAGCGGTATAGCGGTAAGAGGAGTAGTACGATTATTACGAGAATCATTACGATTATATCAGCAAACAGATGACCCTGAATTAAGAGCTCAATTAAAGGTGAGAATAGAAGAACTTACCGAAAGAATAAGAAGGTATATCGAATTCACAAAACTAAATCAAGAAATAGATCGAGACTTAGGAGAGCCAACATTTTTTACTGAGAATGGAAAAGCAGATACAACTACCCCCTGGGCTAGGCCTCAGAATGACGGTCCGGCATTAAGAGCTATGGCCCTCATAGATTATGTTTGGCTCCTCATAGAGCAAAAAAATATAGAAGAGGCTCTAGATGTCTATCTTGTAATCAAAAAAGATCTGGATTATTTAGCTAAACATCAACAAGATCGCTGTTATGATTTATGGGAAGATCTGACCGGATATCATTTTTGGACAAGAATGGTACAAAGAAGGGCATTGACCATGGGAGCAGCATTGGCAGATGATTTAAAAAAAGATGATGCGGAAAAGTGGGAACAAGCAGCGCAAGATTTGGAAGGTGCAATTGACAAGCATTACGATCGTTTAAAGAAATACATAGTTTCTACATTAAATCGTGGTAAAGAAAAACTGAACAAAACAGTGGATCTTGACTCGTCAGTAATCGGTGCAATCGTAGAAACAGTAGATTTCAAGGATAAGTTTATGGGAGTTGATGATTATCGAGTTATGATGACGGTGCTGAAATTAGAGGAAGAGTTTCGTGACCTTTATCCCATCAATAAAGAATGGATAAAAGAAGGTAAGCTAGGTATGGGAATCGGCAGGTATCCTCAGGATACCTATGATGGGAACGGCCAGGGAGGAGGAAATCCCTGGTTTGTTGCTACGGCTTGGTTTGCGCAATACTACTCACTTCTGGCTTTAAAATTTATAGAATTAGGAAAGATTGAAATAACTTCTAATAACATTTCTTTTTTCCGGAACATAGGAGTTGATATTTCTCCCCAGACCGTAAGTGAAGGCGAGGAACGTTTTAATGAAATCATTGAGCAGTTAAGTGATGTTTCTCAGGGCTATTTAGACTGGATACTTTTTCATATTCCAGAAGATGGTTCAATGAGCGAACAAGTTAGAAAGGCAGGAGTACCTCAAGGTCCGGAAGGTTTAACATGGTCTTATCTGGAATTTATACGAGCTGTAGATATATATGAAGAATTGATTGAAGCTAAAGAACGGTTGGCATGGAGAACATTAGTCAAGCATGCTTTGGATAATTGTGCATTGAGCTCAAAGGAAGGATATTGGAATGAGAATCCTCCTGATGATTTTGGTACGTTCATTCAGTTTTTAAAAGGACAAGGCCACGATGGAGTGCTAAATAATATGTTATGGCTAATAGAGGTAGATTTTAGTCTGTTCTTAGAGTATAAAGGGATTACCGAAGAATTTTTACCGAAAGTCAATGATTTATTTGAGCTTGATTCTAATTATATTATCGCAAAGGAGAAATTCTCTGAGTATGCAAAGATTATCATGCATTGGGGATATTATGTTCCTTTTTATGCAGATAGAGATGTAGGAATTGTTTCTATAGATGAGATAACAGCGATAGATAGAGAAATTCCTATAAAAAAGTTATTTGATCATCTGGAGAATAATAATGACTTCCTTGTTCCTAAAGACCCGGAGACCGTTAAAAAGCAGATAGGCGAAGCTGGATTGAATGATGCGACGCAAAGAATGTTAAACATTATAATGACAGATTTATATACGGCCAGGAGTTTAAAAAAGTTAAAAGATATTGGAGGGAAAATATCAGAAATAGATATATCTAGTGATTTAGAAGCGCTTTTAGATGCCAATTCAAAGTATTTAACAGAAACAAAGCCGGAAGATTTAAAAGATGAAGAAATAAAAGATATTATTAGAAACGTTTTAACAATTCAGGAGATACGTCATCTTGATGCCGAACATATTATTTTTAAGCAGTGCGCTAATTTGCTAAAGTTGTTTTACAAATTAGAGGATAAGAAAAAGGTGAAGCAAATTTTTTATGAGGGATTAAAAGGCCTGAAAAAGAACTTGCTTGAATTTGAGAATTTAGGCAGAGCTCTTTTGGTAAAGGGGCAGGTTGTCATACCCGGATTGAGCGAGGAAACAAATGAGCAGATATTATCTAAAATCAAAGAGATGTTTAGGCGAACAGCAAATGATGAAAAAATAATGCTTTCTTTTTATACTCCTCAATCCTTAAGAGAAGACATTCAGGAAAAAATAGAAACTAGTTATGAGCTTAAGGTGGATAATGAAGGGGAATTGGAGTTAAAGAGAACAAAATTTTTAGAAACGGAAGAGACAAACGTTTGGAAGGATGTAGAGGCAATAGAAGAGTTAAGAAAATTAGGCTTTGTAGGGGAGGATAATTTGATTGTAGCAGAAAAAGGAGACGGGGTTTTTGGAGATATTTCTATGCTGTCTGTTGTGGTTAATATCTCTCTAAAACAGTCTTCTCCTGACGTAAATGACGGGGGGAGGATAAAAGAAAACTCCATTCAGTCGACGAATATCGAAGGAGTGGAGGGAAATAACGGATTTTACATCCCATCATATATGGTATTTCAAATAATAAAGCTGATGAGAGAATGGAATAATTCGAGCACGGAAGGGAACGTTCCGTATGATAAGAATAGCAGTTTTATGGATGGTGCAAGTAAGTTTTATCGTTCAGTGCAAGATAAAGTGTCTTTCTCGTTCGATAGACAAAATAAGGAGATTTCTGATGGAGGTAGTATGTTCTCCGGCAAAGTTGCTAGTTTTGAGAAAGATAAAATAGGGTATGAATCTTATTTCATGGAAAATGATGGGGCGCAACATCTTAATGAGTTTTTTAATTTCTTGATTATTTTCTTACTCGGTTCGACTAATATTACCACCAAAAAGATTAAAAGCTTTCTGGAAATGCCTTTGGCAGCAGGAAATAACATATTAGGAATAAAACATAAATCAACCTTAAATTTTACAGTTAGGCATAAAAATATTGATTTTATAGATGATTTTATGGATTGGCTGGCAATGCGAATCACATCTCCTCCTATTGTTTATAAGATAATAAAGTTATTAGATACAAAGATGAAAAATCACCAGCCATCAGCATCCCCATATTTATTATATTTAATTAATACAGCTTTAAATGTTACCCCAGCAAATGCGAAACGGCAAAAAACGTTAGATGTTTCTTTAGATGGGGGAAGCGTAGACGAAGAGGATTGGGAACTTATGAGCGAAATAGATGGGAAAATAACCCACATCTTGCTGTCTTTGACAGGGTGGCAGGATTGCTGTCGCATATGGGAACATCTTAGAAGCACAGATATGCAGACAACTGTAGCATATAATAAAAAGTTTGGCTTGAAGACTTTCCTTCTCTGGCTGCTTAAATTAAGATATTTGAATAGGCTTCAATTAGTTAGTAGCGATAGGGAAGTTTCCTGGTGGATGCAGGATAGGGTACATATTTTGATTAATAAGAAAGGTAAAAAGAAGATTGTTTTAAATCGGCCCATTGAAGATCTTGTCTCAGATTACGATGTAGTAAAAACGCAGAACGATCAGAAAATATTTGAAAATAAGGTTTGGCTTAATAAAGGGTTTGAAATAGGTAAAGATGAGGGATACATAATTGAGTTGATACAAGGAGGCAATTTGATAGTCGGCGATGAACATATTTTTGTTGGTCCGGATGTTATTAGCCACTTAATGAGGAGTTCTCGTGTTAAGAAAGACTTAATGCCAATAACCGCAGAAGGCCAGGATGCCGAAGTAGAATTAGAACTTGTAAGATCGTATTTTATAGAAAAGTTGACTCCAATAAGCGGCGGAAGGGAGATTGTTTTTGTTGATGCAGTTAGTGATTTAGATAAAGACTTGTGGCCGGCGCCAAGAGGGCATTTGGATCATTATTTTTCATATTTAGGAGATAATACAGTAGCTATCGCCAGCCCGCGATTAGCAGAACAAACCGATTTTGTAAAAAAATTACACAAAGATGGTTTTAAGTATTTTTATCCAAGCTTTGAAAGTATGGTAAAGAGTCTTTTAGAAGGTGCTATTAAGTTATTAGGGGAGGAAGCCTTTGTTGATAGATCACTAGATGCAGTTGCCCTTTATATGGAACAGAATGGGTTTAAAGTAATTCGTATTCCTATAGTCTCTATGCTTTATCAAGACACAGATAAATACAGGTATACATTACCTCTTATGACTTATAACAATATTCAATTAGAACAATGTTCTAATGGAGTTAAGAGAATCTATATGCCTATTTATGGAGATAATTCAAAATTAGGTAAAAAATATGGCGTAGAAGAAATTAATGATTTGGCAGCGTCTATATATGAGAAAGAGGGTTTTAAAGTAGTAAGGATAGGGGGGTTGGGAGATATTAGCATGCATGGTGGGTCTTATAGATGTTCGTCGAAAGTATTAGCAAGAGAAAAAGATATAAGCCAAGACGGCGGGAATGTACAAATTTTTACAGAAAAGGAATTAGTTGAGCAAACCGATGTGGTACGTGAGTATTGTAAAAGGATAAAAGAGCTTCTGACAAGTGAAAATTTAGAGGAGAAAGTTGTAAAGAAGATAAAAGAAGAGGTCCCAGGCCTTACGGCGGTCAACGGTGTCAGAGAACCTAAAGAAAGATTGTTTGCATTAATGAATGGAGTAGCAAATATTGCTAAAAAGGCCGCTGGTGTTAATAGGAAATTTGATATGGCTCTTTATCCTTGTAGTGGCGCTGATATGACAGCTATTGTACCATATTCTAACCGGATTGTTACTATTAGTAATAGTGACCTTTTCAACAAGGAAACGGAAGATAGCAATATTATAAAAAATTGGTTAGAAATAGGGATAGAACTTAAATTTACACATGGAATCTATTGCTCAAGTCAAATAATAAGTTTATTTGACTATGCAAAGGAATTAGCCCTATTGGGAGTGGATTTAGATTCATTACACATAACTGAAAATAAGAAAATAAAGGAGGATGTTGGGTATGCTGTAGTTACGAGGGCATCCAAAATAACAAGTGAGTTTACTATTGGAGATAGAAAAATTACCCATACACATTTTTGCTATACACTTCCACAGAAGTTTGAAGAAACTAATGAAATTGATGTTTTCGTAAGAGATGAGTTGAGCCAATTGATGAGAGATAAAGAAAATATCGTTGTGCTTTCAAAAGCTGGAGCTACAGGGTTATTTGGGCAAGATATAGCCACAGATGCCCTTTATTCTTTGTTTCCTTTCGATAATACAGTTATTGTTTCCGATTATGATGAGCCTTCGGTTTTACAGCGGGTGGATAGAACCGATACTAGATTAGTAGATTTAAAGAGTCCTGCTATTACTGAGGGGCTAAGGTCATTACAAGATGAAAATCCTGCTCCGGATGATTACTTGGATTCGGCGTTTTTAAACTATGGGTATGCTAAAGAATTAACATCGATTGATATTTGGAGGGTTTTACCCATGCAACTTGTGGTAGTTGAGGGTGTGGAGAAGAAAGAGACTGAAAGTAATAATGAAGGATTTGTCGGAAAGATGGATGGCGGAACAGAAAATAGATTTGCAAGCGAAGAAAAGAAAATGAAAGAGCAGATTCTAACTATCGCCTCTGATGATTTGCGGGAAAAACTGTTGGAAGAAATATCTGCTTTAAAGAGTAAGCACATAAAAGCAATGGTATTACGAAGTGAAGATAGGAAAAAAGAATTAAATGACTTAACAGAAAAACTATCTAAAAGAATTAACCAAGCTATAGAAATAACAGCGGTGATTGATGAATTTAATGTGATAGAGAAGAATTTAGTGAGAGAGATAGAGATTGTGGCTTATCGATTTGAGAATATAAATCAACCTAATATATTTTTAACAAGAAGGAACCTTCGTGAAATGGTTGATCGCTTGGAGGATATTTATAATAAGTTGAATTCTATCACGCAAGAAAATACGGATTTTGTCTTTGACGAAGTCTTATTTAAAGAAATAGAAACATTGATTAATAATATAAAAAATTTGTGGTTACGAAAGAATAATCTGTTTAAGCTTATAAAGGAAGCTTCTTCTATATTAGCGGCTTATGACAGGGAGTGGGACGATTACAATTTTATTGAGACTTTTAGAGCTCAGATAGCAAAGATAGACTTAGAAGGTACTGAAGGATTTGTAGGTAAAGTTCAAGCGTATTTACTCAATCCTTTAGAAAAAAAATACAATAAATTCGTGAAGTATAAACATAGAATAATATCAGAAGAAGAACCATCGCTTTCTAGAAGTGATACAGAGATGGAAGAACAAGGTGATGTTACGCAAGCAAACAAAAAGCGGGAAACGAATAAACCGACAGAAGTGGATAAATTGTTAGAAGCAATTATACAAGAAGATAACGCGGCGTTGGGTGATGATATTGTTCCGTTCGTGAAAGAAGTTATTTCGGAACACCCAATGAAGAAGATAAAAGTGTTGTTCGCGCCGCAAAGCATGAAAGAGATGAAAACACGGGGAAAATACCGCATCCTGCATTCATCAAAAAATAATTCAGAAATTTCTCCCAAACAGTTTTTTAATGATATCCGTTGGACAAATAATACCCGGGAGAAAAAGCATAATAAACATGTAATAGATTTGAAAGAATGGCCGGAATATTTAAGCGAAGATGATTATGGCCAGCGTCTTGAGGGAATTATTCCCTATATTCAGTTAGCATATAAATATACAGATAAATATACCAATTTTGAAATATGTATCATTTATGTTAGAGACTTGAACGGATTTTACTTTGATGAGATCATTGTCTTGCGTCGTCCTGTTGGTGAGGAAGCATATATGGTTACAAGCTTCTACCGTTCGAAAGATAATCTAAAAAAGGTGAAACAAGATATGGTTAGGATTGCAGAAAAGGTATATACGTCAGATGATTTTAGCTTTAAGCAGCAAGTATTGGTTTTAGATAAAAATAGAATTATAGAGTTAAAAGACAGGATATATCTTGCCAGAATCCTTAAGAAAAAGAGTAAACTGGCTTTGACAGAGAGAAATAAAGTAGATAAATGGTTAGATGAGGTAATACGAGAGTTGGAACAGAGAGGGAAACATAATTACCAATGCGGCAAGTTTGAAGATAGTTTGCACTATAATGATATATTAGCCCAAATTTTTAAGGGATTGGGGCAATATGACTCCTTACTAAAAACTCTTATACAGAACGCGGTAGTCAACAGTAAGTTGGGAAATGTTGAGAAGGGCAGATATTATAACGAGATGATCGTAAAATTAAGTAAAAAAGTGGGTGATCAAAGAGCGTTGCTCCGGTCATTAAAGGTATTGTCCGATCTCTATTGGAAAGGTGGTGATCTGGGAATGTCCGCTTGCTGTAAGGAAAGAGTCGGTGATTTATTAAAAGCGGCAGGAGACAGAGAAGAAGCGTTTAAGTGGTATAGATGGGCTGTGTTGACATATCGTAAAACAAAAAATTTTGAAGCGGCAAATAATTGCAATAAGAAAGCTTCTAAATTGCGTAATGGTTTTGACAGCGTTGTTGGACGTGATGGCGGCAGGGATAGTATATCATTGCCTTTGCAAATAAAACTGTCGGAATTGATGATTGAACGGCTAAGATTAATGGGCAATCTTGAGATGATAATAACGGCGATCATCATGGATATAGATAAAACTGTTACTGCTTCCGGAACGGCAAGCCTTGAAGGATTAAACCTTGAACAAATTGTCCAGGCATTAGAAATGGAAATTCCTGTCCTTTTAATCAGCGGTAGTCCGTTCTATAGCAAAGAAAGTCTCACCACGCATCTTCAAGGTGTAAAGGACGAAAAACATTTTGACTATACAGGCGAAGACTTAAAAACCCGGATTGCTGAACTAATCCAAAATGTGATGAAGGCTAGAGGCAAGGGGCATTGTTTAGTAAACCTTACAATTAAAGGGATTTCAGGAGCTCAAACAATTACTTTTAACAGAGACGGAACATTTCAGTTAGAGAGCAAAGAAACACAAACCAAACATTTGAGCCTAAATGAACAAATAGATTTTGTTAAGGCAATGAGCACAGGGTATTTAATGCAGCTTTTTGAAGAAAGGATAATTGATATTAAAGGCCGTAGAATAGAAGGGATTGGCTATGTAATCGAGAGGATTAATAAGGCGGAAAATGTTTTGGAAGTAAAAGAAATATTTGAAAACTTTGTAAAACCAAAGACAAACGCGCATATTTGGCTTTTTGATGCAGATTTTACACTTATTTTTCATAAGGAAGAAATTAATGCCGAAGAAGCATTTAAAAAAGCTTTTCAAATTCTTAAGAGTAAGGGGTATTCGTTTGAGGATGATCGTTATTTTGCTAGTTTTGGTGACAATTTTGTTAAAATTAGTCTTTATAATAAGGCTGTTGAGGCAAAAAAGTGGATTGAAAATATTCAGGGAGAGGGAATCATTATCGGAATAGGCGATTCAACATTAGATGATTTCTTATGGAGAATTACAGCAAAGCTTTATCTATCTTTCTATTTAGGCAAGGCGAAAGATGTAGAAGAGCATCCTTCCGTTATCGTTGTTCAAGATACAAAAGGTAGAGATAACGTTGGTTTTGGGGCTACGGGTATAATCTTGAAATGTCTTTTAGATGCAATGAGAGATAAATTATCTTGTCGAGAATTGTTGTTCACGCAAGAAGATTGGCCAGAGAATTTAGTTATCATTAATAAGTGTTTGGACGGAGGCATGACGCAAAGATTGGAGTTAAAGAGAACAAAATTCTTAGGAACGGAAGAGACAGATGCAGGGTATGAGTCTTATTTTATGAAAAATGATGGGTCGCAACATCTTAATGGACTTTTTGATTCCTTGATTATTTTCTTGCTTGGTTCAACTAATATTACCACTAAAGAGCTTAAAAACTTTCCGGAAATGCCTTTGGCGGCAGGAAACAATTTGTCTGGCCTCAAAAAATCAACATTGGATTCTACAGTTATGCATAAAAATATTGATTTTATAAGTGCTCTTATGAAGTGGCTGGCAATGCGAATCATGTCTCCTCCTGTTGATTGCCAGACAACAAAACTACCAGTCACAAAGACATGCTCTGATACCCTTGTGGGCACAAGCGGGTACAGGCAAAGTTACCAGCTATCGGCATCCCCATACCTAGTATATTTAATTACTAAAAATCTGAATATTACTTCGGTCAAAATCGACGAACGCAATGCGCTAAAAAATGACGGAGGCAGCGCAAGTATTAATAAGGATATTCTATTAAAGGCATTTAGAGAGCAGCTACTTATAGATTCAGTGCAAAGCTCAATGCTAGGCGCAGATAAAGAAAACAGAGAGGTTTTTGAATCTTCCATAGAGGCTTTAAAGCAAAAAGAGTGGAGAGTATGTTTTGTAAATTTAGGAGGAGCTGAAGTAATAAAATTTGAAGTATTTGGAGAGGCGGTTGTAGATTTTAGTGATATAGAACTAATTTATAAATCTGGAAACCAAGATTATACAAATTTTGAAAAAGCCAAAAAAATGTTTAATATTGTATATGATTCTCTTACTAAAAATATGAATTTAGATGAATACTCTCAACAAGGAATAGATAT
Source organism: Methanosarcinales archaeon (assembly GCA_048634245.1). Taxonomy (GTDB): domain Bacteria; phylum Omnitrophota; class Gorgyraeia; order Duberdicusellales; family 4484-171; genus Susulua. The sequence goes on from JAIWAR010000003.1 coordinate 58,246, forward strand.
ATTTCTTGGTCAGAATATTGCTAATTTATTTCAACACGTGCGTGGAATTAAGGGAAGTTATGCTATGTATATGGCAAAAGAGGTTGAGGCTGTGAACGGTCTGAAAGGGGTAAGGATTATAGCAATTGACACAGGCGGCGGATTCAAACATTTAGAGGGACATAAGAGCTTACATGAGTCAGTTATTGATGAGGCGTTGATTTGGCAGGGTTCCTATTTTTGTAGAAGCGGTGGTGGAATGTATGGTGAAGGCTTGAATTATTCTTTGGCGATGAGTGAGGTTTTTAGGATAGTGACACAAAATGAGATAGCAGTATATCTACATCCAGAAAGAGGCAGGACCTTTATCGGCTGCAGCGAGTATTTTCCTCTTGATGATCGGATATTTTATGCCAGGGGAGAAAATTTAAGAGTAAAAGGCACCTTGATAGATGCTGTATTTATAGCGAAAGGAGACAATAAGACGTCAACAGACTGGAATTCTATGATAGCAGTGTTGATAGCTGAATCTTATATTTTTTATAATAGAATAGCGGATGTTGAAGCATTGCGGAAATTCTCCGGCGTGACTAATAGAGTAGATGGTTCCTTAGATGGGGGGAGAAAGTGTAGAACCGAAGATAAAGTAAATATTGCTTCAGGAACCTGGACCGAGGAGTGGCATTTAGAATTAAATAAAATGATAGAAGTACTTATCGGAACAGATGAGGATGTAACAGATAAGTATAACCAGGAAGAGTTGATTAAAGAGTTGAAAAGTGTTCTGACTAATCTAATGTCAGTTATTCCTGAAAAATTAAAAGAAAACATTGAAAAATCTTTAAAAGATAAAGATCCTTCGTTGACAATAGAGAAATTAATCGGTTCTTTGGATAAGATTTTAGACAAACCTGAATTTAAGTTCTTCTTTTTAAAACCTCTATACGGAGATGATGTATTCAGATTTATGGGCAAAAAAGATGGTAAAGACGTTATCTTGACCGCTCAAGCTCATTTTGGACATAATAAAACCAAAGGAGATAAAAGAGAAGAAAATGTATATATTTCCAGTTTGCATTTTGACAGTCTTGCAAAATCAGAGAAATTAGGCCTTATCACTCACGGAATGATACATCTTGTATTAGGTAAAGGAGAAGATACCCATAAGTTGGCGGAATTGTTTAGATTGGGAGTCGATTATAGTTATGATAAAGAAAATTTAGATTTAGATAAGGTTAAGAATCTTTTGAGAAATTATATGATTGCGAAAGAAGAGTTAGCTCAAGCCATAATCGATGAAGAAAGAGAAGAGGCGTTTGATAAATATAATAAGTTCAAACAGATTATTGATAATATAAGTAAATGTGATGTTTCAACCGGAACTTTATCTCTAATCATTTTTGAAGAAATTGCTCCTAAAGTCGGTCCTGTTTTAGCGGAAATAATCTCTAATATAGGTTTTGCCGGAAGAGATATAAATCAAAGAGGCATACTTATGGACAGGGTATTTTCTAAGTTTGGTATAGAGAGAATACTTTCCAACTTAGTTTTTGATAATATAAAAAGCCTTCCTTTGGAAGAGATGAGGAGTAATGATTATATAAGAGATATAATTTATATGATTTCTCAAGCTCTGGCTGAAGAAATAAATATTATTTCTAATCCCCAGTGGCCTGATTTCATGAGAGAGTTGATCGATAAAGTGCTTAAAGAGGTAACGGATGCGTTGTATGATGATGACCCGGCAAGAAAATATTGGTTCGATAAGTTAACTCAGGATATTTTACCATATACTATAGAAAACCTTGTTCCTGAAGATTATTTTAAAAAAGGCATGTTCACCGAAAAGAAAGAGTATATTATAGGTATGATATTTTCTCTTAATAAAACAATAAGGGCACAAGGAAGCCAAATTCATGAGTTAGGAAAAATATTTATAACCTCGGATTGGAATCGCCTGGAGACAAGAGCAACTTTAATTCATGAGCTTGTTCATCATTTAGCCGAACTTGACCAAATAAAAATAGAAACGGGTTGGGAATTCATTACTTTTGCCATTGACCTTTGTGAGAAGATAATTCATTTAAGAGATGGGGATATTAAAGCTGCTGAAGATAAGATCCAGGTTTATTCCCAAGGCCAGGTTCCTTTTTATAAAGAATTATATTTAAAAGGAAAGGAAATTTCGCAAAAAGGAGATTCCGCGTATATCCTTAAACCTCATCAATCCGAAGAAGCAAGAGGGTACTTTTCTATTGATTTACTTATAATAGAAGCGATAAGCTTTTATGAAAGCAGAGGTGTTCCGGTAGATTCTTTAAGGAGATATTTACGCAATAAGAATAAAGAATTAAATTCCCCTTTTGAACAAGAACAGTTTTATCGCGACCAGTATTCATCACAAATGGTAGCGAGCCTTATGCTATCAGGTATATTTATGGACGAATATGAAAAACATAAGATTCATCCGGTTAGGACTATGACTGATTACTTCTCTGAGCTGGACCAAATATTCGGCCCGCCGAATGAAACAGATAAGATATGGATAGAAAAAGAACTTATACCGGAGTTGGAAGCTTTAGCCCAGCAATTATTTGGGAAAAGAGTTACTCTGGAGGGGTCAAAGGTAACGGACAGAATAGGTTTATGGTGGGCTGAGGCAGACCGTTGGAGCGGAACTATTTATTATTGGCCGTTTACGATATATCCTAAAATGAAGGATGATCTAAACAGGGATTCTCATCGGAAGAATGCCAGAGAGCGGGGAATCGGCAACCTTTTATTGGCTTTATACAGGTTTATGTATACTAAAGATGAAGATATAGAGAAAGCGCATATTGAATGTTTCGGGAGAAAAGAATTTAGTATTCTTTGGGATACTTTATTAATTTCTAGAGCGGTATTTACCGGATTACCGGCAACTCAAAGAAAGGTTAAAGCAGATAAAACCCTTGGTGAATATGTGGAAACTCCTTCAATGATAGGAGATGTATTTAAGGAGAAATATAATTTAGGTAATAAAAAAGTGGAAAAAGAATTGTTTAAGTCCTACCCTCTACACCTGCAATTTTTAGATTCAATACTTTATAGATGGAGCCAGTATGATTCAGAAACAAAGATTCTTGATGATCCAAGGGCTGAGGCCGGCAGTTTGATGGATAAGGCTGTAAGAGATACATTTGAGAGCTGGGTTAAAGTAATGTTCCAAGTTGATAAACATTCAAATTATGAAGATCTTTATAAGATTCTTACAGAAGAAATTTGGCCGGTATATAAAGAGTTGTTTGATAAAGATGTGGAAATAGAGAAGAACAGGAAATTAGTCCAAAAAATGGAGGATGAAGAAAAAATAAACCCCGGAGATTTTGATTTGAATAATTTAGATAAAGAGCAAGAGAAATTTTTAGAAGATTTGTTTAATTCATTACCGGAAGAGATTAAACAACAGATTTTACAGCAGATAGAAGATGAATTAAATAGTTCTTCTTTAGATTCTCAAGGCAGCCATGGCGAACAGGGAAGCCAATCCGGGGGAGCTAAGCCTCAATCCGGGCAATTCGGAAGCCAAGGGAAGCCGGCTAGCGTTGAGGAACTGGCTGAAACTATGGATGATCTAGAAAATACTGTAAAATCAATGGAAAATCTTTTAGGGAAAATATCTGATACTGCTGATGAAATAGGTGATGGTGCTTGTAATATAGGTAATCAAGTCCAGTCTACAGGAGAAAATGAAGATGATAAGAATATAGATGAGATTACAGGTAAAACCGATGATTTGAGCAATAAAGGTAAAGAGTTAGGACAAAAAGGTGAACAATTAGCTGAAGGAACAGAAGGGGTAAAGAATAGTTCTTTTGAGTTAGATGAAAACCTGCCTATATCGGGTATGGGTTATGATATGCAGGAAAAAGCTTCGGAGTTAAATGCGGATACTAAGGGGATAAAGGAGAGGATTGAAGAATTACAGGAAAAGCTTAATGAACTCAAAAAATTAAGCCAAAGGTTGAATAAATTTAGGGATGAAGGAGCAGACCATACTCAGATAAATCAAATTGGTGAGGCTATAAAAAATCAGGCAGAAAGTATAAAAGAAACCACTTCAGACATTAAAGAGGGAAGTTCGGATACGGGTGGTTCTCTTGATGAATTAAATAAAGAAATAAAAAAACTGTCCCAGCAAGTGAAGGATTTGGAAGATTTTGGTAAGGATGTTACACCTCCGCAATCTTCTTTACCAGGAAAAGATCAGCCGAAAAGTGAAGAAAGTACAGATAAAGGAGATCAAAATATGGGAGATAATTCGGCTGCCGAATCCGGAACAGGTAATGATCAACGCAGCAGTGACAGTTCTGGTAGTGAAGGTTCATCTCAAACTTCTGAAGTTGAACAAAGCCCTGATGAACCCGAATCCGGAAAAAGTTCCGACTCGAAATCTTTAACTCTCCCTTCAGATGGAGATTATACGGGTTTGGAAGAAATAATTAAAAAAGGTGAGAAAGTTTCAGCTCCCCAAGAAGATAAGTATCAAGATAGAGAATTTGAAACGGTTGTTGATGATGAATGGCTGAAAGCATTAGAAATGGAAGAGTTATTAGCTGAATGTGAAAGAACAGGACTAAATGAGGAAGAGTTAAAGGAATATAAAGGATGGCTGGATTTATTGGGAGAAGATTTAATAGATTCGATGATTGAAATAGCTAAGGGGTTAGTATTACCGGCAGAAGATGTAGAAAAATTTTATGCTCCTTATACCGGAATCTTAAAGAAACCGATTAAAGGAGTTTTGGGAGGTAAACCTTTTATAAAGAGAAAAGAAACTAAACCCACGCCGGTTAAAATTACTTTGCTTATAGATAGAAGCGGAAGTATGAGCGGCGATAGAATACTTTATGCTAAGTTAACGATGATGTTATTGCTATTAGTATCGTTTGCTGTAAATGAAGAACTTGAGAAAATGCGGTGGCCGTTAATAGAGTTTGAAATAGGCTGTTATAATGCTGATTCTGATTTGTTTATAAGTCATGAGACGAGTATCGAACTCGGTGAAGATAGAAAAGAAAGGCTTATTTATGATGCAATAAAGAAATTAGAAGCTACAGGCTGGACAGATGATAAAAAGTCTTTGGGTGAATTTGTTACCCGTTTGAAAGAAAGCCCGGAAGTCGCGGGAGCGGAAGAAGAAACAAAGAGAATTTTATTTTCAATAGGTGACGGGAATGTGAACACTCAAGAGAAGGAAGGTATAAGAGGAGTATTGGCCTATAGTTTGGAAAATCATATAGAGGTTTTCGGTATAAGTGTGGGTGATAAAGAAGCAATGCAGACTGTTCTTAATGCTTTTGGAGAAGAAAGAGCCGTTCTTCCTGAGAATCCGGATTTAAGTGATTTGCCGGAACGTGTATTAAAGAAGTTTGCTGAAATTTTAGCTCCGCCGAATCATGAAATATCCTGGGATCAGATACTTTCTGACGGCGGGGAGGTGGAAGAAACTGGAGAACTCAGAGAAACCGGGTACCGACACTTTTTCTATCAGGAAATAGGGGGGAAAGACTATTTGGTATGGCAGAAAGAAGACGAGAGTGGGCATATGCACAAACTAATGTGGCAGAGAGGCCAGGGTGGTCCGAATGTGCCGGATGTAATAACCATAGATGACGATGAAAACGAACAATTGATATTAGATATATTACAGGCATTATATATCGAAGGGGTGGATTACACATCATATTCAAAAGACGGCAGATACTATTTAAGGAAGTTTGGTAAGAACAGAGTGGTATTGATGGAAAGAGAAGATTCCAAAGATTGGGTAATAAGGAAAGAATTCAGGATACAGAAAGAACCGGCTAAGAGCAAAGAAGAAGACGGGTACAAAATATTTAAGAACAAGAATATAGAGTGGCGTATAAATAAAGAGAAGAAATTAGATTTAAGAGTCGGAGAAAACAAATGGGTTCAGGTAATAGGAAATAACGGAGGATTTAGTGAATATTTAGAAGTAGAATACGATGCTAAAGAAAAAGGGTATATGATATTTGATTCAATAAGCAAAAGAATAGTAATAGCAAGAAGTAAAGAAAGGGCAGATGAATTGCATATTATATGTGATATAAAAGTAGAGAAACTTAAAAGTTCGGAAGAGTGGGAAGGAAAGATAATTAGGCTGATAGGGTATACCGGGTTAGGAAAAGATGAAATATTGAGAGCGGCCGGGCACCTCATGAATGAAGAAGAATTTTTTGTGGCTGGCAATTATGATATGGAACCGGAAGACTTTTTTGAGTATCAGACTTTAGGAATAGAGGAAGGGTTAACAACAGGACATTTATATACAGTAGTAAATAAGATATTTCATAACGGAGGCTGGGGAGTCATAGATGAAATATCCAAGATAAAACCTAAAGTATTGAGTGTTTTAAAGACATCGATAGCGGCCAAAACACATCAGAGATGGGTAAAGGATGATAAAGAAAAAGGAGGAGAGAAATTAGATACAATGGCAAACCATTCAAGAGCGCGGTTAATCGGGACATTGAACCAATTGATTGCCGGAATAACGGGAGCGGGATATTCAGACCAGGCAACACAGGACAGATTAAAAGATATACCTTTTGTATGGAGGAAACCGAGTTCAGAAAAGAAGCTGCAATTTGAGTTAGCCATGAGGAAACTGAAAGAAATCAGGCCGGAATTAGAAGACGAAGAATTAGATTCCGAAAAAGAAAGGATTAGAGCAATAGTAGATGTATTGGTAGATGTAGCTTGGCCGATGAGATTAGCGTTTGCCGGATATGATGCGGAGCAGGTAGCAAAGTTCACAGAAGATGACTTTAAGAATTGGGATAAATTATTAAAAGACGCGACATTCGCGCCTAAGACAAAAGCCGGAAAGAATTTAAAGAGAGCGCCGAGTCCCAGGGTGATAGGGAATATTGTACAGCAGGCGATAATGTTCCCTAAGCTTTGGGAAAACGAACCCTGGACAATAGTAGAAATGTGGTTCAACCTTTACGCGGATGACCTAAAACCCCAGGAAAAGAAAAGACAATCACAGGCAATAAAAACTCAGTTTGAGAACCCGGCTCAAAGAGGAGGAGATAACGGTATAAAGAATAAGGATGATCTCCCAGCAATAGAGTTAACCTTAGAATCATTTAAAGTAGAAGGAGAGTATCTGATAGTTACCCCTAAGAAAGTAGAAGCCAACGGAGAATATGTAGAGTATTGGGACCAGATAAAAGTATGGATACACCCGGATTCCAGGGAATACATAGAACAATACGGATTACCGGAAGAAGTACACTACTGGTTAGGAACTCAGAGCATATATAACAGCAGGCAGATGTATTTAGCCTTACAAGTTAGAGCCTTAGGAAAGAGCCTTATATTTGTAGGTAAACAAGGGACAGGAAAAAGTGTATTAGCTGAAACTATAGGTATACTGTTAGACGGAGAAGAAGTTCCTCAAATAGAAATCAAGAAAGATACAGATAAAGAAGAATTGACATTTAAGCCATATTTAAGAGGAGCGATATCAGGGTTTGATTACGGGCCTTACGCTGTAGGGGTGAGAGATCATAAGACAGTGATATCAGAAGAAACTACCCAAGGCCAGCCGGGAGTAATCGGAGTAAGTAACGAAGCTATAGAAAGACAGTTTATGGTGCATCCTGACGGGACAAAAATAGGGAAAGAAGGAGACGGAAGATTCGGGGTAATTCATGCAATAAACCCGCCCGGTAACACCAGGTTTTCAGTAAAAGCATTTAGCGACGAATATATAGAACGGCACGCGGTATTATGGTTTGAGACATCGAGCCCGGAAGAGATGTACAATTACCTGTTACCGGTGTCAGAAAGGAAAGGAATAAGAGTTAATCCGCGGATAATCGGAGAAAAGTTAAGAGATGCCGACGGAGAAATAGCATTAGTAAACGGGCAGGAGAAATGGATAGGATTAGTAGGTATGGTCCAGGATTTATTGATAAAAGAAGAGACCAATCCTTTAGATAAAAAGTTACCGTTACGAATACCTGGATACAGAGCATTAAAGAGCTTAATAAAAGATATGCGCAGTTACTGGGAAGTAAACGCGGCATTTAGTAAAGATCATAGGCAGGAACTGTTATTAGATAAATTTTTAGATAACTTTGTAATGGAAGGCAGCCCGGAAGAACGGGCGAGGTGGATAACCACAATAAAAGAAGGGTTTAAAGAAGCAAACTTATGGGCGGAAGATAAAGACGCGGTATTAGAATATTTAGGGGGCGAAGGAATGCTAGTACAAAAACTTCCTTTATTAAGAGAACCGGATATAAAAGAAAAAGATTTCCAGGCATACCAGGTATTAATATACCTGCAGGAAAATACAAAAGGCAAATCCGTAGAACAAAAGATAGAAGAGTTAGAAAGAATATTAGGAGAACATAAGAAAGGGTGGGAAGGATTAAGTTTTAGCGAGAAACTGGAAAAAATGCATATAATGAAAGAAACATGGCAGATATTAGAACTAATAGGAGAACACAGAAAAGGAGATAATTACGATAGCCATACAGACATAAATATAGACAGAATGAGAGCTGTGCAGGATACGGTACAAGCACATGTATTGGATGAGAACTGGCCGAGAAGTTTTATAGAGAGAGAAGAGACTTGGGAAGAATTAGAAAGCAGAATAAAAGATATGGTATTTACAAATGACCTGGAGGTAGATGATTCTATAGGCAAGATTGTCGTAAATATAGAAGATATAGAATACGTAGGAGAACAAGCAAAAAAGCTAAAAGAAAAAACTGTCGATTACATAGGTAAATTGACGGATATCGGTAGACAGAGAGAAGATAATATAGAAGAATCAATAGTTTTAGAGAGAGTAAAAAACCTTTTAAAAGAAGCGATCGAAAGAAATAAAAATAGAAAACCGAAACCGGAAATGTCAAAGATAGAAGAGTTAGGTGATGAAATAGAAGAGGTATTATTAGATGAAGAGTGGTTAGACGGAGGCAAAAGTATAGAAGAGACACCCCTATGGGCACAGTATTTAAATAAGATAAAAGAAGCCAAAGAGTTAATGGAAAAAGGAGCAAGTGAAGAAGAAGCCAGAAAAGAGGCATCAGAAATAAGAGAGAGAGCAGAGAAATTAGCGGCAGA
>JAIWAR010000004.1:0-54994 GCA_048634245.1 Methanosarcinales archaeon
CGGGCAAAAAAAAGAGTGTTGGAAAAAATGGAAACAATTATAGTGCCGTTGAGCCGGCAAGACAGCATAAGAAATTTTAACTTTCCCGGCGTCAAGCGAAGCGGATACCGAGCCATAACATTGAAAGGAATTTCTAAATCTTACGATAATATCAAAGTGTATGAAAATTTTGATTTTGAAATAACCCGCCAAGAAAAAGTCGTCTTAGTGGGCGAAAATGGGGCAGGCAAATCAACCCTTCTTAAAATTTTAGCGGGGGTAGTTAACATTGATAAAGGCGTTCGTTCCCTGGGCCACAACACTGACATTGGTTACTTTTCCCAGCAGCGAATGGAAATCTTAGATCCTCACAATACAGTTTTTGAAGAAGCATATTCAGCAAGTGCCGGAGCTCTCTCCGGAGAAAGGATTCGGACAATCTTAAGCCTATTTTTATTTATTGGCGATGATGTTGATAAAAAAGTGATTGTTCTTTCCGGAGGAGAAAAAAGCCGGCTTAATCTCGCTAAGCTTTTAATTAACCCTCCTAACTTTCTCCTGCTCGATGAACCGACAACACACCTAGACGTTGACGCCGTCGAAGCTTTAATCACCGCTCTTAAAACCTATGAAGGGACGCTTATATTTATAAGCCACAATATCCATTTTGTGCGCTCTATCGCCAATGCCGTCGTTGAAGTTAAAGCCGGCAAAATAAGAGAGTTCCCGGGAAGCTTTGACTATTATTGGCGAAGAATCAATGAGGCTACTTCTTCTAAAAAAATTCAAAATGATAAATTAAAATTAAAAATAAGCGGCCTAAAACAGGCAGGGAAGACTAAAGATCCATGGAAAAAGAAAAAAGATTCCGGTGGGCACAAAGAGCATAATGCCAAACTAGCCAAAACCATAACCAATCTGAGAAAGGAAAAAGAAAAACTTGCGCTTGAGCAATATGCTAAAGGACGTACTTTATCCAATCCCCGCAGTTATCACAGCGAAGAAACCAAAAAAGAATACCATTGCCGCCTAAAAAAAATTAAGGATAGAATCTCTCAAATCGATCAGGAGATTATCAAGCTTAAAAACTCATTTACCTAACCCCACCCCTGATTAAAGCCAGGCTTCACTCAGAGAATAAAATGCCTTGATATCCTATATCATATGAGTATAATATAGCTGTATTTTAAGAATAAGTAAGTAAAAACAAGGAAAAACAGGTAAAAATATGGAATCATTTGAAAAATTAGGTTTATCCAAAGACATCCTAAAAGTATTAGAACTAAAAGGTTTTGAGTCTCCCACGCCGATTCAGAAAAAAACCATACCGGCTATACTTAGCGGTAATAAAGATATCGTGGGGCAGGCTCATACCGGAACCGGAAAAACCGCGGCTTTTGGCCTTCCGATTATTGAACTCATACCTGAAAAATCAAAAACTGTTCAGGCCCTGGTACTTACTCCCACCCGGGAACTGGCAATTCAGGTAGCTGAGGAAATTCACTCCTTAAAAGGAAAAAAAAGATTAAGTATCGTTCCGATTTATGGCGGGCAGGCAATCGGCCTTCAATTCAGAAGCTTACAAAAAGGGGTAGATATCGTTGTCGGTACCCCGGGAAGAATACTTGATCACCTTAAACGCAAGACATTAAGGCTGGACAAAATATCTTTTCTTGTCCTTGATGAAGCTGATGAAATGCTGAATATGGGTTTCCTTGAAGATGTTCAGGAAATCATGGGAAAAACCAACTCTCAGAAACGGACTATGCTGTTCTCAGCTACTATGCCTCAGGAAATACTCCACATCGCAAAAAAGTATATGGGTGAATATGAACTGATGCAGGTAACCGGGGGGCAGCTTACTGTCAGTACTACTGACCAGATTTATTTTGAAGTTGCCGAGGTGGATAGGTTTGAATCCCTTTGCCGGATTATCGACATTGAAGAAGACTTTTACGGGCTTATCTTTTGCCGAACAAAAATCGATGTTGATACTATTAGCAGCCACTTAAGTGAACGCGGTTACGATGCCGATGCCTTACACGGAGACATGTCTCAAGCTTTGAGGGAAAAGATACTTAATAAATTTAAAAAACGTCTTATCAATGTTCTGGTCGCAACTGATGTAGCTGCCCGGGGAATTGATGTTCAGCACCTCACCCATGTTATAAATTATTCTCTTCCCCAAGACCCGGAATTATATGTGCATAGAATCGGACGCACCGGCCGGGCCGGAGAAGGTGGGATTGCGGTAACCTTTATAACTCCCCGCGAGTATCGAAGGCTGCAATACATACAAAGGAAAGCAAAAACCGATATCCGTAAAGCAAAATTACCGAAAATTAAAGAAATTATTGAAACTAAAAAGCGACGGATTAAAAATAAGCTCGAAGATATTGCAAAATCAGACCTTCAGTCCGAATACCTTGAAATGTCTGAGGAACTCCTTGAAGTTAATACTCCTAAAGATATATTAGCCGCTCTCCTGCAGCACTCTTTTCAGGGAGAGCTGGATGAAAAACGCTATGCTGAAATAGATAGCGCGGGCATTGATATGAAGGGCAAAACAAGACTTTTCGTTCGACAAGGCAAGATTGACGGATTGACTCTGGATAGATTAGTAAACATTATAAGCGATAAGTGCCAGGTCAGAAGAGAGAAAATAAAAGATATTCGGGTTCTTGATAGATTCTCTTTTATTACTCTCCCTTTTCATGAAGCGGAAAAAGTCTTATCCTTTTTTAAGCAAAATCAAAGAGGATCAGGGCTTTATGTTGAAAAAGCTAAAGAAGGCCGGCGAAAAAAATCGCCTGTTCCCCGGAGACGAAAAGGTCAAAATAAAAACATACCCAGATAACAGGAGGTATAAGCATGAATATGAAAAAACCCAGAGTATCGTTTGTATGCGGAGCAATCATATTTACCTTACTTTTCGTCGGCTATTTTTTTGGTTATCAATTTCATACCGAATACACACAAAAGTTTGCTTATCTTAGCCTCCAGAACCAACACATTCTTAAAAAACAGCTGAGTTTACAGAATAATTTAGCAAAACTCAGTATCGCCCTCAAAGACTTAAAAACCGCGAATCGACGGGAAAAAAAGGATATTCTATCTAAAATCGAGATTATCACCGGGGAAATCCAAAACTGGAAAACAGAGTATACTACTTCCATAAACGCGGTGAAAAAAGACATAGCGGATTTAACCAAAGTGGATTTAGGCGAAATCTCGGTGGATAAAAAACTCAGGAAAAAATAGCAGTCGAGTTTTAAACCGATTGAAAATTCCTCAACAACCCTTAACTAGCGCAAAACCTTAAAAAACTATAATGGCTATTGTCGAACCAATCATAAGGCCACCGGCAGAAGCATATAGTTTCCTTTTACAAGTAACTCTGGGATGTTCTGCAAACCACTGTAGTTTTTGCGGTGCTTACGGGGATAAAACTTTCAGCATAAAAGACTATGAGGAAGTTGCAGCCGACATAAAGCATCATGCCCGCCGGCACAAAGACTCAAGGCGGGCCTTTCTTCTAGACGGCGATGCGCTTGCCATAAACAATAACCGGCTTCTTCCTATTCTGAAACTACTAACCGAAACTTTTCCGAAGCTTTCCCGTGTTTCTTCATATGCGAACGGATATAATATTATACAACGTGATCATAATGAATTAACTGAATTATACAACTGTAAGTTAAGGCTTATATACATGGGCTTAGAAAGCGGCAGCCAGGATATATTAAATTACCATCATAAATCTTCAACTGTCGAGGAGATGATAACAGCAGTAAATAAAGCTGCGCAAGCACAAATAAAGTCCTCAATCATAGTCTTATTAGGCCTAGGCGGCCGGAAGTATTCCCGAGAGCATATCCGGGATACTATAAAAGCCTTAAACATGATGCAGCCAAGATACCTCTCATTTCTTTCACTTATGACTATTCCAGGAACACCGTTAGCAGAAAAAGTCGAAAAAAACGCTTTTGAAGAACTGAACTCACAAGAATTATTAAAAGAATCATACGAAATTATTAAAGGAGTTAAGCTAACAAAAACTATATTTCGCTCCAACCACGCTTCAAACCACCTTCCTCTTGAAGGGGTACTTCCAAAAGATAAAACAAAACTACTAAATACTCTTAAATCCGCAATTAGTGGTGATATAAGCTTAAAACCGGAGTTTTTACGGGGATTATAATAAAAAGGTGTATTAAAATACAGCTGAAACAGATATTTGCAAAAACAAAATATTTTGATATAATTGTTAACACTAAGCAATTTGTATATTTAAAAAAGAGGTATTAAAAAGGAGGCAATTGCGATGAAAAAAGGCTTATTAATCACTTTAGGTGTTATTGTAATCATTGGGTTTATGCTTGCGGGCCGCTATAACAATTTAGTAATTTTACGCGAAGCTGTGGATGAAAAGTGGGCCCAGGTAGAAAATGTTTACCAGCGCAGGCTTGACTTGATTCCTAATCTGATTGCAACGGTTAAAGGATATGCTGCACACGAAAAGCAAACCTTAACCGAAGTCATAGAAGCACGAAATAAGGCTTTACAGACAAAAATAGATGTGGGTTCTCTAAGCGACGAAGCAAAATTTGCGGCGTTTGCTAAAGCTCAGGATAAACTTTCTTCTGTATTATCTCGTTTAATGGTAGTAGTGGAGAGATATCCTGATTTAAAAGCCAGCCAGAATTTTCTTGCTTTACAGAGCCAGTTGGAGGGGACCGAAAACAGAATTTCCGTGGAACGTAAACGATACAATGAGGCAGTAAGAAGCTATAATACGACGATTAAAAGGTTTCCGACCAACATGATGGCTTCAGCCCTTGGTTTTGATAAGGTTACTTATTTCAAATCAGCTCCGGAAGCCGCAACCGCTCCTAAAGTAGAATTTTAATAGGGGGATTTAACCGGCTATTATGAAAAATATAATGAAGCTCCCTAGACTAAAGCCCGCAGTTTCCCGCATACCGCTCCTTGAGGAGCGAAATCCTGTACCTGCTTCCATCTCCGGCCTGAAGGCCAAAGTTTTGTCACGCGGGATAAAAATCGGAATTATCGGATTATTTGTATTTTGTGCTGTCTCTATCTATGGAGCATTTAAAATACCTGAATATCCGCAAAATTATCTAAATGATTATGCCGGAGTCTTAGAACCTTCCCAGGAAAGAATACTAAATAATTTCTTAAAAAGTTACGACACCAAAACCACCAACCAAATTTTTATTGGTATTTTTGATTCACTTCAGGGAGAAAGTTTAGAAGACTTATCTATCCGTATAGCTGAAAAATGGAAGCCGGGAACAAAAGACAAGGATAACGGCCTCCTGCTGCTGGTGTTTCTAAAAGACAGGAAAATGAGAATCGAGGTAGGTTACGGGCTGGAACATTTATTAACTGATGCCTTAGCAACAGCAATTATCGCTAATGAAATATCTCCGTCTTTTAGAAAAGGTGACTACTATGGCGGAGTATCCAAAGCTGTATTTAAAATAACAAAAGTTTTATCCAAGGACTTTTCTCCGGAAGAATTGCAACGGTATACTTATCGTGCCGGAAGGCCAAAGCGTAACCCCATACTTTCTTTGTTGTTTTTGATAGGGTTCATTATATTGGCTATACGGCATCCTTTTCTGGCTCTGCTTTTATTTTCAGGAGGATTTTCTTCCGGCGGACGGTATAGCGGCGGAGGAGGCTTTTTTGGCGGGGGAGGCGGTTCTTTTGGCGGAGGCGGAGCCTCAGGGAGCTGGTAGGAGGTGAATATGGAACGAGAACTACATCCTAAAAAATTTTTCACTAAAGAAGAAGATGCCCAAATTATCCAGGCTATTCAAAAAGCTGAAAAAGCCACTTCAGGAGAATTACGGATTCATCTTACCAAGCAAATAAAAAAAGATCCTATGCGGGAGGCAATAAGAATATTTAAGCTTTTAGGGATGCAAAAAACTAAACAGCGTAATGGATGCCTTATCCTCATCGGTTTAAAAAATAAAAAAGTTGTGGTTATCGGCGATAAAGGAATTAATGATGTGGTAGGCGATAACTTTTGGGATGATGTCGTAGGCGTAATGGTTGAAAACTTCAAAAAAGGGGATTATGCGCCGGGTTTGACACAGGGGATTCTAATGATCGGAGAAAAGCTAAAGCAGTATTTTCCTTATGAAACTGACGATGTAAATGAATTATCGGATGAAATAAGTAAAGAGGAGCTGTAAAAATAAAAAAAGATGAACCTATTATTTATCCTGCTAAGAATATTATTTTTTTACTTTGTATTTAAATTTATTTTTAAAACTATCCTTTTTTTTATCCTGGCGCCAAAGAAAAAAAAGAATAGCCAGTATAAAGAAAAAGATATCATAGATGCTGAGTTTAAAGAACTATGAGCTTGTTTAAGCAATTAAAAGAATTGTTCACCCCTACAGAAGAAAAAAAACCGGGTAAGAAAACTACAAAAAGAATTAAAAGAAAACCTCCGGTTAAAGTCAAAAAAAAGGCCTCTCAAAAGCGAAAAATAACAGTTAAAAAGAAAAGCCAAAAAAAACCGCTGAAAAGAATCAGAGTAAAACCGAAAATCCAAACCAAGAAAAAACAAAAAACAGCGCAAAAAAAATCTCAAAGGAAAACACGCCCCAAAATTAAGAAAAAACCTCTTAAAAAACATCCGCCAAAAAAATCAAGTCAGCCCTTAACAAAACCCTCTAAAGAAAAAATGATCGGAGCTGTTACTCATTATTTCGGAAAAATATCAGTGGGAATTGTTAAGCTTAAATCTACACTTCAGGTGGGCGATAAAATTCATATAAAAGGGGCTCACGATGATTTCACTCAACTCATCAAATCAATGCAAGTTAATCACAAAGATATTTTGCAGGCCAAAAAAGGGGACGAAATAGGTATCAAAGTCACCCAAGCCGTACATAAAAATGATAAAGTATACAAACCTTCATAATGCCGATATGCCGCAACACAAAAAGGAGGTAGTTTATGGTACTATTCGTTAAATTTTTCGGGATAATTGTTGTAGCTCTAGGGGTTGTTTTCTTGATAAATCCAAAAACTTTAAAACAATATATGTCATTTTGGAAAAAAGAAAAAAGGCTTAAAATTGGAGGCATTGCAGCCATTTTACTTGGCAGTATTTTTTTAATAGCTGCCTCACAATGCAGAATAGCAGGGGTGATCACCGTATTAGGCCTTTGGTCGGTTATAAAAGGCGTATTCTTGCTTACACTCAACCAAAAAAAGCTATTTGCCTATCTTGATTGGTGGCTCAATAAGCCTACGCCAAACATACGTTTTTTTGGCCTCATTGCCTTATTTTTTGGTGCCCTACTTATTTATTCAGCATAAAAAAATTAAAGCGAAAGGGAGTATATGGCTGGATTTCTTGATCAATTTAGAAAAAATGTGATTTCAAATGTGTGGAAAGACGCACCGGACGAATCTCAAATAAAAGATATAGATGATAAAATTGCTTTGGGGGTTTTACTATGGGTTGTAGCTGAGGCTGATGAAAAATTTCTGCCGGAAGAAATGGAAAAAATCAAAGAAATACTTATTTTATCTAGTAAAATTTCAACCGAAGATATCCCGACTATTTTAGCTTCAATTAAAGAAGCTGCCAAAGAAAGAATAGATTTATATCGATTCACTAAAGAGATAAGCGAGAATTTGCCTCACAACATTAGAATATCAATCATAGAAAACCTTTTTCGGGTTGCCTGTATTGATAAAGAGCTAGACAACAACGAACTTGAAACTATACGAAAAATATCTGGCTTATTCAAAATAGAACATAGCAACTTCATTAATGCTAAGATAAAAATTAAAAAAGAATTTGGTTTAGATACCGCTGGATTTTAATAATTTCATTCGTCCGGCAAAAACATCAAATAACAACAGCAACGGTTACATGGCTAAATACTTTATGTAACTAAAAATAAGGAGAATTCATAATGGCAAAACACTCTATGAATATAAATATTTCAAAAGTTCCAAATAACCCTAATATGTTTGACTTTACAATCACCACCCCAACATTAAGGTCTCAATTCAGAATTCCCAGAGAAATGGTTAATAAGCTAAGAGTATTAATTGAAAAAGTGCTCATCAGCAAAGAACCCCCAAAACCGCCATTTCCCCAAAAAAACCCTAATTGACTAACTTCGGAATTTATAGGTAACAGTAATTATGGTCAAACTCGGTAATTTATCACTATCTACCCCGATTATGCTCTCGCCAATGGCTGGCATCAGCGCTTATCCTTACCGGATGATCAACCGGAAAATGGGGGTTGAGTTAGCCTATCTGGAAATGATTAGTGCCCGGGCTTTAAGCTATTTAAGCAGGGGAACCAAAGAGAGGCTGCGCAACGGCCCGGGTGACCGGCCTTTAGGAATTCAGCTCTTAGGAAAAGATCCTTATTATATATTAAAGGCCTTAGACAGGCTAAGAGATTACCCTTTTGATGTCTTGGGCTTTAATGCTGCCTGTCCCCAGAAAAAAATCACCGGTAACGGTAAAGGCGCCTGTCTTCTTAAAGAACCTAAAAAGCTAAACTTATTACTTAAGTGTATTGTTAAGCATACCGCCAAGCCGGTAACCTTAAAGATGCGCCTAGGCTGGGATAGCCCTAAATATGCCCTAAAAATAGCCCTGGAAGCCCAAGATGCCGGAGTATCAGCCATATGCGTGCATGGACGAACCAGAATCCAGGGCTACCGTGATGGGATTGATTATCCGGCAATTGCCGGGATAAAAAAAGCCCTTAAAATTCCCATTATTGGAAGTGGAGATATCCTAAGTGCTCAGTTGGCAAAAAAGATGTTTACTGAAACCGGAGTAGATGCAATCGCAGTCGCCCGGGGAGCTTTAGGCAACCCCTGGATATTCAGGGAAATCCAGGAATTCCTACAAAAAGGCCGAATAGCACCTCGGCCAAACATAACTGAAATAACCCATATGATAAAAAAGCATCTCGAACTCAGCCTTAAATTTTTTGATGAAAGAACCGGAATTATCAGATTCCGGAAATTCTATATTTGGTACACCCGGGGTTTTACCAAAGCTAAGCCTCTACGAACCAAAATAGCCCGGATTACAACTAAAAAGG
Organism: Methanosarcinales archaeon; assembly: GCA_048634245.1. Lineage (GTDB taxonomy): Bacteria > Omnitrophota > Gorgyraeia > Duberdicusellales > 4484-171 > Susulua. The sequence goes on from JAIWAR010000004.1 coordinate 9,107, forward strand.
AGATGCTTGTCCTGATTAAAGCTCTCAATGATAGATAAGCTGAGAAACCTCCTCAACAAGACATTTTTATGAACCAAAAAAACCATCTTACACAGGGATTAGTCACAAAAAAGCTCATCGCACTTACCATACCTATGATATTTGGTATGTTTTCAATGGTGGCATTTAACCTCGCCGACACTTTTTTTATTTCCCGGCTTGGCACAAAGGAATTAGCGGCAATGAGTTTTACCTTCCCGGTAATTATGTTCATTGTTAGTATCGCATTGGGATTTGGCGTTGCAACTTCATCAGTAGTCTCACGCGCCATCGGCAGAGGAGACCATCACCAGGTACAGCGCCTTACCACCGACAGCCTTATCATCTCTCTTCTTATTGTAGTTATTTTTGCAGTCTTAGGGTTGCTTTCAATGAACTGGATGTTTCGCTCACTCGGTGCCAACGGTGAAACCCTGCCCTTAGTCAAGCAATATATGCGTATCTGGTACCTGGGAGTTGCTTTTGTTGTTATTCCCATGGTAGGCAACAATGCAATTAGGGCCTGCGGTGATATGCTCATTCCCAGTCTGATTATGATTGTTTCAACGATTATTAACATTATCTTAGACCCTTTGCTGATTTTTGGATTATGGGGGTTCCCGCGCTTAGGATTAGAAGGCGCGGCGATTGCTACAGTAATTGCCCGGGCCGCAGCCATGGTATTTTCTTTGCTAATTTTACATTTTAAGGAAAAATTAATTGACTTTACCCTACCGTCTTTTCAAAAACTTGCTGATTCAATAAAACAAATTTTTTATATCGCCATTCCTTCGGTGGCATCTCGACTGCTCATACCAATCACTATGGCAATAATTATGCGCCTGGTTGCCGGACTAGGGCCTGTTGCCGTTGCCGCCTTTGGAGTTGCCCTAAAGATTGAAATGTTCGCGTTTCTATTAATTATGGCTTTAGCTACAGCCTTGATTCCTTTTATAGGCCAAAATTGGGGCGCAAAAAATTTCAGCCGGGTAAAAAAAGCAATAAGAAAAGTAAATGTATTCTCTCTATTGTGGGGATTAGGTACTTTTGCTATACTTTTGATGCTTGCAGTTCCCTTAGGGCATTTATTTGGAAAAAATACTGAGGTTGCAAGGTATATTACGTTGTATTTATGGATTATACCTATAAGTTATGGCCTGCGAGGCTGCGCGTTTTTAGCAGTTTCCGCCTTTAACGCTATAAATAAACCCCTAATAGCTACCGGATTGAATTTAGCGCGGGGGTTTATATTATATATTCCCTTGGCAATAATTGGTAATCTGATAGCAGGATTAACCGGATTGTTTGTTGGTTTATGTCTGGCGAATTTGGTGGCAGGAATTCTATCAATTACCATGGAAAGATTTTCTAAAATAATATGAAAAGGAAATTGATTTTGGTTTTGGCCTTGGGCTTACTTGGAATAAATACTTCTTGTATTTATCGCTTGCGCTATTGCGATCCACCCTCCATAGAGTATGAAGATTTACACGTTAATGATGACCTCACTTACGGTGATTCGCCTGTCGAAAGATTCCTAAACGACAGCAAAAATAATAACTCACATTACGTTACTATACTTAACAACGGTGATGATGCCTTACTGGCTAAAATACATCTTATCCGTAAAGCACAAAAATCAATTCTTATCCAAACATTTATATGGGGCAGTGACCAGACCAGCCGTTTTGTAGCTTATGAATTAATTCAGGCCGCAAAAAGAGGAGTTAAAGTTAAAATTATCCTTGATTATTTAATATCATCCAGAGATTTTGAGTTAATTACTTTTCTAACTACTGCTCACCCTAATCTTGAAATTAAATTATACAACCCGATTTCAAAAAATATTGTTCCTTCAAAGCTAGCCATGATTAAAAAAGCTTTGCTTAGTTTTAGGAGTTTTAACCAGAGAATGCATAATAAGATATTTATAGTTGATGATCGAATCGCCATTACCGGCGGCCGTAATTATCAAAATGATTACTACGACAGAGGGACAACCAGAAATTTTAAAGACTATGGCGTGGCAGTTACCGGTAAACTTGTTAAGGAAATGACCAATTCATTCACAGAATATTGGGCATACCCTTTATCTGTATCAAGTAAAAGCATGAAAGATATTCGGCGTTTGATCAAAAATAATAACTATAAAAAATATCCTTCAAAAGAAAGCCTTATGCTTTCCGATTTATTTACAGAGCTGGAAGCTTGTGAGGCAGATAAGAGCTGCCTGGAAAAAAGAATCCTTGACATTAGCTACGAAGTTAAGAAAATTAGATTTATCGCTGATAAGCCGGGGAAAAGGGGGAGGATCGGAAGAGATAAAGTCACAAGAACAACCTATGAACTGGGTAATTTTTTTCAACAAGCCCAAAAGTATCTAATTATACAGACGCCTTACGTTGTTATTGGGAAAAGGAATACCAAATATTTTAAAAAATTAGCAAGAGATAAACCGGACCTGAAAGTTTTAGTATCCAGCAATAGTTTATCATCCGCCGACCATACGCATGCTTATGCTTTTTCTTATAAGCATAAAAAGAAATACCTTCAGGCCTTTCGCTGGCAAATGTTTGAGCTAAAACTTCGGCCAAAAGATGTTGATTTGATGATTACCCCAATCAACAAGAAAAAGCGGTCCAAAGATTATATCACCTGCCTTCATTCTAAGGTTTACGTTGTTGATGGCAAGAAAGTCTGGATTGGCTCATTTAACCTTGATCCGCGTTCAGCTAATTTGAATACTGAAGTTGGCGTGATTATTGACGATAAAATAGTAGCTGGAGTCATTGAAAAAGATATACGGCGCGATATGGCCAATCAAAATAGCTGGACTATTGCTAAACGCAAGCAGCTACCGATAATATCACATTTTAGCGGGTTGTTAGCCAATATTATGAGGTTAGCTCCGATTATCGATATATGGCCATTTACTTACTCAGGAAGTTTTGAGCTAAAACCGGGAAAAACTGCTGTGCCGGTTTTTGATAAAGATTTTTATAATAACTACAAGTATGCTGGGCCATTTCCCGATGCCCAATTAACAGAAAAAGAAATCAAAGCCAGGTTAATAAAGACATTCTTAGGGCCTATACAGCCATTATTGTAAAAAACAACTCCTTTTAGCTGTCTCACCCCTCATCTATTATAAATTGGCAAAATCTTCTAAAATATGGTATATTCTCCAAAAGGGAACGAGGAGCAGGAAAAGAGGAGGAAATATCAAAAAAATGACTAAAATCAAAAAGATATCATTATCTTTCGTGCTATTATTGGGCCTTCTATACCTTTATTCATGGGGCTATTCTATATACCATCGATATAGCCCAATAGGGAAAGCTTCCTGGTATGGAGGTAAATTCCATGGAAAAGTTACCGCTAACGGTGAGATTTATGACATGAACGAATTAACCGCAGCCCATCGCTATCTCCCTTTTGGAACTAAAGTGAAAGTTACTGACCTTGAAAACGATAAAACTGTTATAGTAAGAATTAACGATCGAGGCCCGTATATATCCGGTAGAATTATTGATTTATCCCGTAAAGCAGCTCAAAAACTTAAAATGGTAAAGAAAGGAATTTCTTTAGTAAAAATAACAATCATACCGCCCACCCCTTCAAATTAGAAAGTTGAATCCTACGCAGTCAATGCCACCTTTGCGATTAAGGAATAAAATCGATAGTTTCTTCACATCTTGGTGTATAATTAATAATGACGGAAAAAACCGTTTCCTGATATAATATTTATAAACAAAAAAAAGGGGGGGTAAAATGATCAAGAAAGTTTTGAATGTATTCCTGTTAGCGGGAATGACAATTTCCTTGTCTGGTTGTATTGCTCTTTTGGCCGGTGCTGGTGGAACAGCATTTTGGCAGGCGGGAAAGGTTATTTCTGAAGAATCAGTGTCCATGGCTAAAGGGGTTAAAGCAACCGAATCAGCCTTTAAAGCGAAAAAAATTATATTGACGGAGAAAGTTACCAAAAGTGCGGTAACCCAGATTCGCGGCAAAGATCAGTTTAACAAGAAAATAGCTGTTGACGTTTTTGATAAAGGGCCTAAAAATATACGTATTGAGATCCGTTACGGATTCGGAGAAGAAACACCGGCCCGGGATTTCTTAAATGAGATTAAGAGACGCTTGTAAGACAGAAACTCAGACAGTAGATTTAAATTTCAGCATTTCTTTTTAAAATTATAGAGTAGCTTTTAAAAGGGAGGTTTGAGATGACAGTTGCTATGATTCGTGAATTATTGGGGTGGTGTTGCGTAATCAACATAGGGTTATTGCTATGGTGGTTTTTAATTATTCTCTTTGCGCATAATTGGATTTACAGAATTCATGGAAAATGGTTCAAAATGTCAAAGGAAACATTTGATGCGATTCACTACGCAGGCATAGCATTCTTTAAGATAGCCATATTCGTATTCAACATTGTCCCATACATTGCCTTACGTATCATTGGGCAATAAGATTTCTAATAAAAAATACCAACGTCATATTATTAAAAATGATGAACAGGCGACTAACAAAAAAAGGGGGAGAGATAGCCACCCTTTTTTTTATTTTCTTTAGTAAATTGTCAAGGAGCGTATTTTTTGGTATAATTTTAACAAACAAACAATGAAAAATTTTTTTCTATTTATTATCTTATTTTTTTGTCTTCCTTTAACTTCTTTAGCTGCCCCTTGTTATGGCACAAAAATGCCCGGACAGGGTAAGTTTTTTGGAGGATTTGAAACCCATAGCACCTTAAAGCGGAATTTAGAAGCTGAGCATGGAAAACTAAGGTCAACCCAGTATTTTTTTAAAGTTTCTTACGGAATTTATGATTGGTTATCTTTAGATTTAAAAGGCGGTGCCGGAAACGTAAAGCAGCATCCCATTGGCAACGATGAAATCGATTACAATTCTTCTTTTGCCGGCGGCTACGGGTTTCGTATAAAGTTTTGCGATTGGAAAAAGATAAAAATGGTCATCGGTTTTCAACACATAAGTGTTCATCCTAAATCCATCCGCTTAGAAGGGGTAAAGCAAAGCTCAATTTTGGATGATTGGCAGGTATCTTTTTTAACATCCTATGATTTTTCTAAAATCACCCCTTATTTAGGAATTAAGCTCTCAAGAGTTGATTATATCCACTGGGTAGAAGAAGACAGAAAAAGAAGAATGTCGGATTTAACCAAATCAACAGGCCTTATTTGCGGCCTTAATATCACCCTCAGCGAAAAAACATGGCTTAATTTAGAAGGGCAATTTCTTGACGGCCAAGCCTTGGCTTGCAGTTTTAATTTTAAGTTTTAATCCTCGACATCGTATCCACTTGTACCGTAAAACTAATTTAGGATTATATTAAAAAGTGATAAAAGGGAAATTTACAAAATCGGGAAAAGGGGGTATTTAAAAATGAGTAGTATATTTAGCCGTATCGTTCAAGGTCAAATTCCTTGTCATAAGATTTTAGAAAACGAAGAATTTTTAGCTTTTCTGGATGTAAAACCGATTAACCCCGGACACACCTTAGTAATCCCAAAAAAGGAGATTGATTACATATTTGATTTAGAAGATAATTTACTGGGAAAACTGATGATTTTCTCTAAAAAGGTAGCACTTATGATTAAAAAAGAGATATCCTGTAAAAGAATCGGGATAATGGTAGCAGGCTTAGAGGTTCCTCATGCGCATGTTCATCTGGTGCCCATGAATGCACTCGGTGATTTAAACTTTGCAAGAGCCAAACCTGCTTCCAATGATGAACTTGCTAAAATAGCTGAAAAAATTCGAAGAATAGCAGAATAAATAAAAATTTCAGACGTTTTGCGTAACTTGCTTATTCTAAATTAGTTATAAAAGAAATATAAAATGAACAAATTGTGGCTTAAGTGCCTTGTGGCCATTATCTGTATATTGCTTTTAACCAACAAAGCATTTTCGGATTCAAGTAAAAATAATCCCCGGTTCAGCCCGCCTGAAGGAAAAATTCTGTTAATTGTAGGCCAGTATAAAGAGGCAATTGATACATATATAAAAGAACTAGGACACATTCCTGCTGGTCTTATAGTCTATACCTCAGTGCAACAGGCTGAGGGAATATATGAGGCCTTTGATCATGGGGGCGGCGCGCAACACCTGCAATATGAGGTAGAGAAGTACCCTAACACAATAATGCAAGTAGGCCTCTATATGGTTGATGTGCTTGAGGCTATAATTAACGGTACCTATGATGATAATTTACAAAAGATTGGTAAGTGGATAAAAAATGCAAATAGGCCGGTATATTTAAGAATTGGCTATGAATTTGACGGGCCTCATAACCATTATAATCCTGAACTGTACATAAAGGCCTATCGTTATATTGTAGAAACATTCCGTAAGATGGAAGTTAGTAATGTTTCATATGTGTGGCACTCCTATGCCGGCTATACAGAAAGACCGGTCATGGATTGGTATCCTGGTGATGAATATGTTGACTGGATTGCAATTTCTTATTTTAATGCCATTCAGAAGTATCGTAACCAGATGGTAAAAATTGCCAAAGAACATAATAAACCCTTGATGATTGCGGAGGCTACCCCCTGCGGAATTGGCATAACTTACGGTGACTACGCCCTAAAGAACTGGTATGAACCATTTTTCAAGTTTATCGATGCCAACAATGTAGAAGCTGTAAGCTATATTAATTGTGATTGGGAAGCACTTCCGATGTGGAAGGGGCAAGGCTGGAAAGACAGTCGCGTTGAAGCCAATCCCATCATAAAAAAACATTGGCTTGAAGAAGTCCAAAAGGAAAAATATCTTAAATCATCACCAGAACTGTACAGTCTTTTAGGGTTTGAGCCCGAAAAGTAAGGCGGGTTTAGCGAAAAAAAGTTATTTTGCTTGACAGAATTCATTATTGAAGCTATATTGAATTGACAATTAGATAAAGTCCCGAGTTAAGAAGGGCTAAATCCCGGACTATAATCAAGCAAAACCTTCAGCGATAGAATGCTGAGGGTTTTTGTATTTTAGGGGTCAATTTAGCCAAAAGAGGAGGGGATTCAGATGAGTAGTTTCAGAGAATTAAAGAACATACAAATCATCATTTTGGGATTATGCATTGCTGCTGCAACAATAACTTCAACAGTAATTCTATCAAAAGGGCTTATGCAGCTCAAAAAATTCACCAATGAAGTGATTTCGGTTACCGGCTCAGCCGAGAAAAAAATCGTTTCTGATTATAGTGTATGGGTAGCGGCATTTACCCGCCGGGATCCTCAAATGACAGTTGCTTTTAAGCAGTTGGGGGAGGACCTGGAAAAAGTAAAAAAATACCTCTTATCAAAGGAAATAAAAAAGGAAGATATCATTGTTTCCCAGGTTGAGACAAAAGTTCTTTATAAGAAGAATGAAAAAGGCCATAACACAAACGATATAGAAGGCTATTCTTTATATCAAGAAGTTGAGGTGCGCTCTTATGAAGTCAAGAAAGTAGATAGTATAGCCCGCCAGTCAACTGAGCTTATTAATCAGGGTATCCAGTTTATCTCCGGTGCCCCTGAGTATTTCTATACAAAACTGGCTGAATTAAAGGTAGAAATGCTGGCCAAAGCAACCGAAAACGCCAAAAAAAGAGCAAAAAGCATGGCTGACTCAACCGGCAACAAAATAGGCCTAATGCGCTCGGCAAGGATGGGTATTTTCCAAATAACTCCGGTAAATTCTTATGATGTATCCTGGTATGGCAACAACGATACTTCCTCATACGACAAGAAAGTAACCGCCGTAGTTAATGCTACTTTTGCTATTAAGGAATAATGCACATTTACCTTGATATAGAAACAACCGGCCTTTCTCCTATTTCCGATGATTTAACAGTGATTGGCTTATATTTAAGAGAAGGAAAAGGTTTTGTCGTTAAACAATTAGTGGGTAATGAAATATCCGCATCAAGCCTAAAAAGTTTAATAAAAAAGAATAGCGCCCTTTACACATATAATGGATCGCGTTTTGATCTACCTTTTATTAACACAAAATTAGGAGTTGATTTAACCGCATATTGTCCCCATAGAGATTTGATGTATGACTGCTGGGGAAAAAACCTTTACGGCGGATTGAAAAGCGTTGAGCGGCAATTAGGTATTAAAAGAAAATTAGTAGGCATTGATGGTTTTATGGCTGTACAGCTATGGCATGATTACAAAACACGAGGTAATAATCATTCATTAAAAATTTTATTGGAGTATAATAAAGAAGATGTAATAAATTTGAAGCTGCTTAAGCAAAAGTTATGTGTTTAGAGATGTATAATATTAAAATGCTTGATAAAAGATAGAGGAGATTGATAATGAAAATTCCGGACGAGGTAAAAGAGATATTTAAAAATGAGAAGTACCATCAGCTTGCCACTGTTTCAGCAGAAGGCGTTCCAAATGTGTCTAATATTGGAGGAAAGTATTTGCGGGATGATGATAACATAGTGGTTGTGGACAACTACATGAAAAAGACTATGGCTAATGTTTTATCAAATCCGAATGTATCAATTTTAATAAGAAGAGAAAAGGTGTCTTATCAAATAAAGGGAAAGTGCAAATATGTAACTGAGGGGCTCGAATATGAAGAAGCTAAAAAATGGATGAAATCTGTGGCGGAAAAATATCCTGCAAAGGGAGCTTTGATAATTACGGTTAAAGATATATTTGATTCAAATACCGGACCTAATGCAGGTGAAAATCTCAATTCCAAGAAATAACAGTATCGGGCTCGAAAACTTGAAATATAATCATTTATGTTAGGATACTTGATTTTACTTTTTACCGCAGTTCCGGCTATAGAACTAGCCCTTTTAATAAAAGTCGGGCAGCATATCGGAGTGATTTACACTCTGGGAATCGTTATTGTTACGGGGGTAATCGGTGCATACTTGGCAAAACTACAGGGACTTTTTGTTCTACGTAAGATTCAGGAAGATATAAATCAAGGCAGGATGCCAACAGATAAATTGTTTGATGCCGTTTTAATTTTATGCAGCGGCATTTTGCTTTTAACCCCCGGTTTTATAACTGATTTAATCGGCCTTGCAGGGTTAATTCCATTCTCACGAAATCTATTTAAGCAATGGCTTAAACGAAAAACAAAGGGTATGATTAACCAAGGTAGAATTATTACGATCACATCGTTTAAACCATGAAAAAAAGGGGGTCAACTCCCTTTTCTTAGTATAGTATAAGCAAAAGGACTATCACAAGGGCAGTGTCAGAATTGGGAAAAAAGGAATAATTGAAGTTACCAGAAGCAAACCGATTCCTCCTGATTTTTCTAATCGAAAAACTAATGTATATAAGCTTTTACCACTTCCACAATTACAAGAATCAATGATAGAATTAGAGAGTGGAAAAGGAGACGCTTCGATTTTTTAAATAAAAGGGAGTTGACCCTATTAATGAGTATTATCGAACCAGCTATACGGCCTCCGGCGGAAGCGTACAGTTTTCTTTTACAAGTAACGCTTGGATGCTCTGTAGATTTCTGCAGTTTTTGCGGAGTGTATAAGAGTAAACCGTTTCGCATAAAAGATAACAAAGAAATTACGGCCGATATAAACTGCCACGCCCGTTGGCATAAAGACACAAGGCGGGTATTTCTTATGGACGGCGATGCGCTCGTTTTAGATAATAACAGGCTTCTCCCAATTTTAAAAGAGATAGGAGGGGCTTTTCCAAAACTTTCCCGCATTTCAAGCTATGCGAATGGGCATAATATAGCGCAAAGAAGCGAAAACGAATTAAAAGAATTGCGGGCCCATAAGTTAAGCCTCATATATATGGGCTTAGAGAGCGGTAGTCAGGACATATTAAATCGTTGCCATAAACGGTCAAAAGTTAAGGAAATGATTGATGCCGTGAATAAAGCGGCGCTGGCACAGATAAAGTCTTCGGTTATTGTATTGCTGGGTTTAGGCGGTGTAAAATACTCCAAAGAGCATGTTAAAAGCACAATAGAGGCTTTAAACCTAATGCAGCCAAGGTATCTTTCATTTCTCTCCCTTATGATTATTCCCGGTACACCTTTAGCAGAAGAAATAAAAAAAGGCAGTTTTACAGAACTAAGCCCTATGAAATTGGTAGAGGAGTCCCATGAAATTATTAAGGGGCTTAAACTGAATAAAACTATATTTCGTTCGAATCACGCCTCAAATCATCTTCCCTTAGAAGGAGTATTCCCTAAAGATAAAATTAAGCTATTAAATACTCTTGAGTCGGCTATTAATGGGAACTTAGGGTTAAAGCCGGAATTTTTAAGAGGTTTATAAGATTAAAGGTTTAAAGGCATTTAAACCGTTTTTCATAATGTCCCAATACTATAACGAAGTTTCATAAATAACTGGAATAATGGCACTAAAAAAAGATAAACACAATGGTATAGTTTACTCTACTGAACATAGCAAGAAACCTCTTCCTTGCAGCAACTCAATTAAAAAACACCAACCTCATATTATTAAAAGCGACGGAATCGTTAGAATTGGAAGAGAAACTAAAGGGCGTAAAAGTAAAGGTGTAACAATAATCACAGGAATTTCCCTCAGCCATAGTCAACTGCTTAAGCTATCGCAACAGCTCAAACAAAAATGCGGTGCAGGCGGAACTGTAAAAAACGATGTAATTGAAATTCAAGGCGATCACCGCAATGCGCTCTTAGAAGAACTTAAGAAGAAAGGGTATAAAGTTAAGATATGCGGGGGATAACAAAATAACCCCTCAAAATGCCCTTAGAAGATGATTCTAGGCCCCTAAATCTCAAATTAGGCCACAAACCCAGCTCTCCTGAAACAGTCAAAATTCAACCTTAATTTTAGCCTCAAATCAACTCTTAATCGGATCTATTTTATGCTTTACAAAAGGTAACCTGGAGGGAGTATGTTAAAACTCATTTTATACCCTTTATAGGCCATTATAAGGGGCAAAACCAGGTATTAATAGATTATGACCCGATATATATTACCTGTCCATATTATAGTTAATATAACAATAAGTAAGAAGCAAAGAGTTATTCACAAGTTATTTAATGCAACTCATAACTCTATATATATCAAGAGGAAAGCCCCTCTTTTACCTATATTAAAAAGTTAACATAAGGTATATTATCGGAAGTTAGTATAACAGGCGTTTTTTGTTATTTATGGTAGGTATGGGTATGTCTTTTTTTTGGGGGGATATATTCCCGGAAACAAAATCCCCAGATAGAACCTTTTAAGAGTTAAATACATCGCACTCTCTTATAGTAAGATTTACAGGAGCTCTGCAAGGGATTTGAATTAAAAAAAATGAGAGGATTTAACTCCTCCGCCGCGCTTTAGCGCTTTTTTCTGAGGACTATTTCGTGCTCGATATTCAGAAAATCCAAAAGCACTTTTCTGATGTATACAGAAGGTTCTAAATTAGCCTTATCAGCCCAATTTAACACCTGTACCCATTGACTCTGGGTTAGCCGGACATTGATCGTTTTAGTATATTTTACCGCTTTTTTAGGCCTGCCTTTTTTGATGATTTTCTTTACCATTCTCCTCCTTTTGTTAGCTTTTTTCACTACTGTCATGATATATCGCTCAATATTTAATTTAGTATACCACAATTCAAAATATTTTCAAGTATACAAAAAACCACCAAAAAACACCAAAAATAGCTGCAAAAAGCAAAAAAATAGCCGAGGTTTTTCTCCCCGGCTCTTACTTTAATAACGCAGCTTAGCTATTTTCCCGCGCCTAAAAACCCGATAAAGATTTTAGCGATAAAATTCCGGCCGCCTATTACCTGCACCGGCTCTTCAAAACCCATCTCTTCTTTAGTGTTATTCTTATCGGGGAATATTCTTAAGCATTAAAAAATCTTTTTCCAAAACCGACCTCATATTAACATTATATATGACAGTCGCCGGATGATATAAAGGAACAATTTTAAGTGAACCTTGAGAAACAGGCGTAATAAACACTTGCCCGTGGATTTTACTTATACCTTGCACTTTATTTTTCAAACCAAATTTTTCCATTATGTACCGAGTAGAAAAATTACCTAAACAACCTATTATTCTTGGTTCAATCAAGTCAACCTGCTGATCAAGATACCCGCTGCAAACATTTATCTCCTCAACTTCAGGGTTTCTATTGCCGGGCGGACGACATTTTAAGATGTTAGCGATATAAATATCTTCTCGTTTCAGGCCCGCCCTGGACAATAACCCGTCAAGAATATTTCCTGCTTTTCCGCAAAAAGGTTTCCCAGTCTCGTCTTCAGTAGCGCCAGGGGCTTCACCAATGAACAGAATACGAGAAGAAATGCCGCCTTCCCCAAAAACAACATTTAGCCTTGTAGCTGCCAATGTGCATTTTTGACAATTACGAACCTTTCTCTCTAATTGTTTAAGTTGTTCAAGCTTATTTTGCATCTCTGTTCTATTATACCCCGGCTGGGGATAAGCCTCAACCAGCCTCCTATCCATTATTTATTTTATATGGATGTAACCACTAGATGTTTGAGATTGGCAGGCTTGCTTTTGATACTCATGCCCATTCTTTTTAAGGCTTTTAGCATCCTATCATAAGCCTGATAGGTGGTTTTGCCTTCCGTAAGGTTATTGAGGCATACGGCAGCATAGCCTTTGCGATTCTTGGTTTTGAAAATCTTGATTTTACTTACGTTTATTTTCTTTAACTCTGCCTTTTTCATACCCCCCCTATAAAATTATATTCCACCAGCCCGAAAAATTGCTTCCTGGCCAAACTTATGCTTTATCTTATCTATAGCCTGATGCATTTTCTCTTGCTTTCCCTCCTCTTTCTCATCAAAAAGAGTGAGTTGAGCCGGACCGCAGGTAAAATTTGAGACTTTAACCCCTACCAAACGCACCTTCTTACCCTTATAATCAAACCTATCCAAAAGCTGTTTTATGATTTTATAAATCATATCCATAAAATTCGTAGGCTTATCTAAAGTCTTCGCCCGAGTATAGGTTAAAAACCCTTCTACCCTTATCTTTAAAGTAATAGTTTTTCCTTTTAGGCCCTCTTGCCTCAGGCGGCCGGACACCTTTTCGCAAAGGCTAATTAAAACTTTCTCAATTATGCCTTTATCTCCGGTATCCTGAGAAAAAGTATGTTCATTGCTTATTGATTTTGCCTCTTCGCTTGCCTCTACTCCCCGTTCATCTATGCCATTAGCTAAAATCCAAAAATACTCCCCGTTCTTACCCAGCGTATCTCTCACTTCTCTTAAATCCTTCTTAGCTAAATCACCGATAGTCTTAATCCCTAAACTATTAAAAACAACCTTACTCTTCTCACCCAACCCCCAAATCTTACCAATATCTAAAGGCCAAAGAAAATCAAGAAGCTTATCTCCGGCAACCTCAACTAAACCGTCAGGCTTATTAACCTCAGAAGCGATTTTAGCAGCCATCTTGGTAGAAGCCAGGCCTACCGAAGCGGTTAAACCGGTTTTCTCCTTTATCCGGGATTTTAAAAGTTGAGCTGTTTTCCGAGGTGTACCGAAAAGATGAAAACTCCCGCTTATATCTAAAAAAGCTTCATCAATACTTGTCATCTCGACCCTAGGAGTAAAACTATGAAAAATCTCATAAATCTCATCTGATACCCGGCTGTACCTTTCTGAATTTACCGGCAAAAATGTTGCCTGGGGGCACCGCTTGTAAGCGATAGATATAGGCATTGCCGAATGAATACCAAACTTTCTGGCCTCATAAGAGCAAGTAGAAACAACCCCTCTCCCTTTGCCGCCTTTAGGATCAGCCCCCACTACTACCGGCTTACCTAAAAGCAGCGGATTATCCCTTTGCTCAATAGCGGCAAAAAAAGCATCCATATCAATATGAATAATATATCGCATCTTCAAAACCAAACCTCTTAATCCTTGCACCCCAGGGTGCAAGGATTGGGGTTAATGGGCCGGGGAAGCTTTTAAAGCTTTAATCCGCTCCAAAACCGGGGGGTGGCTATAAGCTATAAAAACCTTTAAAGGGTGAGGCGTTAAATTAGACAAATTATCTACGCTTAATTTCTTTAAAGCCAGGATAAAAGCCCCTGGTTTTTTATAGGTAGTGACGGCATAATTATCAGCTTCATACTCATGTTTTCGCGAAAGAAAACTCATCCCTAAGGAAAGAATCAGATTGATCGGAGTATAGAAAAAACCAAAAAATAAGAGGCTGGCATAAATTGAAAAATTCTCCACACTAAAAGCAGCGAAAATTTCCGGATTATTAATAAAAAAAGAAAGAATAAAAAACATCAAACCGTTAGTAAAGATAGAAATAGCCATCATCTTTAGAATATGTTTCTTCTTGTAATGGCCCACCTCATGGGCTAAAATTGAAACCAACTCATCTGTGCTATGTTTTTTAATCAGTGTATCAAATAAAACAATACGCCGATACTTGCCAAAACCGGTAAAAAAAGCATTAGACTTAGCGGAACGCCGGGAACCATCCATCTTAAATAAACCTTTTAATTTAAAATTTTGGGCCTGAGCGTAGTTTTCTATGGCATCTTTTAATTCGCCTTCTTCAAGAGGTATAAACTTATTAAAAAGCGGCATAATTACTATTGGAGCAATAAAAATTAAAAAGAACTCAAACACAGTCACTCCCAGCCAGCAAAAAATCCAGGCCAAGGCGCCGGTCTTTATAAAAAACCAGAAGATTAAAGAAAGAAGAATACCGCCGATAAGTAATGTTAGCAGCCAGCTCTTTAAAGTATCCAGGATAAATGTCTTAAGCTTGGTACGGTTAAAGGCATATTTTTCTTCAATAACAAAAGTATGATATAGCGAGAAAGGTATTTCGATAATCTGAAAGAAAAAAAATAAAATCCCCATAAAAATAAGCCCGGTAGGAATAGGGCTTAAACTAAAACTCCGGGCTAAATTATCAATAAAGTTAAACCCGCCGCTTAAGATAAGCCCCAAAATTATCAGAATTAAAATTGTACTCTGAGTTAGCTTAAACTGAGTATTATCCCTTAAATAGTTTTGAGACTTCTTATATTTATCAACATCATAGTAGCCCTCAAACTCTTTTGGCAACTCACTTTTTAAGGCCTTTAGATTAAGCAGCTCAACGATTAAATTTAAGATGTAATTACCGATAAGAATAGCTAGAATAACTACCAAATAAATATTCATCATTGTTTTAAAAAATAGTTTTCCGGACGCCTATTTGTTTAAATATACTGTCTGGGTAGGAAAAGCAAACTCAATTTTTCGCTTTTCAAACTCTTCTTTAATAATAAAATTTATCTCCTGCTGAGTATCCATGTATTTATTATAGTCACCGCTTAAAACATAGTAGACAATTTCAATGACTAAATTAAAATCACCGTATGAAGAAAAATGAGCCCGGTCAAATAATGTATTTTGAACATTTTTAATCGCAGTCTCAATCATCTGAGGTATTTCTTTTAAGACTTTAAGAGGAGTATTATAAACCACACCCAATTTAAAGACCACTCTTCGCTTTTGCATCCGTTTATAGTTGCGCACACGAGAGTCGGTCAAATCAGAGTTGGAGAACACTAACTGTTCCCCCCCTAAACTGCGAACACGAGTAGTCTTAATCCCAATATGTTCTATTGTACCTAAGAGGTCTCCGACAATGATGAAATCGCCAACCTCAAACGGCCGGTCAAAGAGTATCGAAAAATAACTAAACAGGTCTTTTAGCACAGCCTGAGCAGCTAAGGCAATAGCTACACCGCCAATACCCAAGCCGGCGATTACAGCTGAAATCTTAAACCCCAGGTTATCCAAGAAAAAGATAATCGCTCCGACCCAAAGGGTAAATTTGAGCACATTAAGTATACCCTTCAGGCTTTGGTCTAAAGCCGGACTTTTCCTCACCTTTTGAGAGTAAACCTCAAAGCCGTAAGTAATTAGCTTCATGGCTATCCTGACCGTAAAAACAGTTAAAACCGCTATCCCCAAAACATTAATTACCTTTGTAGCTGCCGGGCTTAAAGTTAGAATTTGAATACTTAGATAAAAAGCACCTATATACAAAAAAGGTGTAACCACCCGCTCAAAAATACCAACCAGAAAATCATCTAAAGTGGTTGTAGTCTTCTGAGCCCACCTCTTAAATCTCTTTAAGATAATACGTTCAAATATCTTAATCATAATAACGCTGAGCCAGAATACACCTATACAGATTAAATAATCTAAAAAACGATTATTTAAAAAACTCTGCTCTAAAATTTGCTTAGTCATTTTATCCTCCTTTTTAAAGCCTTCGTCTTTCCGTTCTAATTTCTAAGGACTGAATCAGGAAAATCAAAACGCTGGGCGTTTAAAGCCTGTTTTAACTCGGAATCTTTAATAAAACCCAGCTCCTTAAGGACCTCACCCAAAACTACTCCTTTTTTCCAATGTAAGTTTAAGGCCTCATCTAATTGTTCATAAGAAATTACCTGCCTCTCCAGCAATATTTGTCCTATAGGCCGGTAGAAACGGTCTTGACCGTCATTTTGACAAACCTGAGAAGCCTTATTGATAAGAGGTACTCGGTCTCTTCTGTCAGCCATAAATATACTCTCGGGAATTGTCTTTAAATGCCGTTTAATCTCGGCAATCCGCTCATTGATTTCAATAGTATTCTTTACCGTCAAACCATGGTCTTTATTAAATACCGCAATAGATACGCTCATTAAAGGCGACTTCCTTATTTTTCGGGCCCGGTCCCGAACCATTACAAACCTCTGCTTACGGTCACGAGAAGAGTAATGAAAAGGAATAATGCTATCAAAAGAATCGATAAAGTTTTGACAAACCTCTTCATGCTTATCGGGAGTGGTAATGAAAGCAAAATCATCGCCGCCAATATGACTGATAAAATCACCGCTATTGCCGAATTTTTTCAAAGTTGTAAATAGCAAGTGAGCGGTTTGTAAAATCACTCTATCCCCTTTTTGATACCCGTAAACATCATTAAAAGACTTAAAATTATCAATATCCACATAAGCAAAGGAAAAATTATTCCCCGAACTTAGCCTCTCCTTAAGTGTATCTTCGAGAATTTTTCCTCCGGGAAGGCCGGTCAGAGGACTGGCGTAAATACTGTGCTTTGCCCTTCTCATAGCCATTTCAATCCTAACTCTTAAATCCAGAGGATCCGGCGGCTTAATAAGGTAATCATCCACGCCCTGCTTAAGGCTTAGAAGCTGGGCCCGGAGATGACGTTTATTAATTAAAGTTATTACCGGAATAAAAGCGGTGGCAAAGTCTTTTTTTAAGATTCGACAGATGTCCAACTGTTCTTTACTGGCTGATTGAACGTCAATTACAATAACATCGGGAGAAATTTTTTTAATTGCCTGAATATCTGAATTTGGAAAAGGATTTTCCAAAAAAACTTCATAGCCCCAACCGTCAAAACAAAAATTAAGCACATCCTTAAGCTTATAATCCGAAGATACGATCAAAATTTTCTTAATTTTATCCATACGATAAGATTATACCCCTCAAGAATTATCCCTCTTTTCCTTTTCCTTTTCTTTTTCTTCAATTATCTTTCTGATAATCTCCTTAGGAACCTGGGTATATTTTTTAAAATGCATGGAAGAATTAGCCCGGCCGCTGCTTAAAGAACGCATATTAGTAGCATACCCAAACATCTCCGACAACGGAGCCTCAGCCGTGATTATCTTTTGGTTTCCTTTAGTCTCCATACCTAAAATCTTCCCCCGTTTAGAACAAACATAACCGACAAGATTACTAGCATACTCCTCAGGAGTAACTATCTCTAACTCCATGCAAGGTTCAAGCAATACCGGTTCAGACTTCATAAAAGCGGCTTTAAAGCAGCTTCGGGCAGCTATCTTAAAGGCCAATTCTGATGAATCTACATCATGATAGGAGCCGTCAACCAATTTTACCTTTACATCCACTACCGGATAGCCAGCATAAACCCCCTGCTGCATAGCCGCAATAATCCCCTTTTCAACAGCCGGAATATAATTCCTGGGAATAACACCACCGGTAATAGCATCTTCGAATTCAAATCCTTTACCTGCCTCATTGGGTGAAAGTTCAATTACTACATGGCCATATTGGCCCCGGCCGCCGGTTTGCTTTATATGTTTATATTCTTCGGTTATACTGCCGAGAATAGCTTCTTTATAGGCAACCTTGGGCTGACCTACCGTAGCCTTGACTTTAAACTCTTCTTTTAATCTGTCAACGATTATTTCTAAGTGCAGTTCACCCATACCTGAAAGGATAGTCTCTGAAGTCTCCTCGTCAATATGAGCTTTAAAAGTAGGGTCCTCCTCGGATAGTTTAGCCAGACCTTTACTTAGCTTATCCTGTTCGCTCCTACTCTCAGGCACAATACTGATTGAAATTACCGGCTCAGAAAACTCGATTGATTCTAAAATAATCGGGTTGTCTAAAGCAGTAAGGGTATCACCGGTTAAAGTACTGCTTAAGCCTACTACAGCGGCAATATCGCCGGTAAAGACAACATCTAAATTCTGACGTTGATTAGCGTGCATTTGAACAATTCTTCCCACCCTTTCTTTCTTTTTCTTAGTCGCATTAAACACATAGGTTCCGGCTTTTAAACACCCGGAATAAATCCGAATATAGACTAATTTACCGATATGCTGGTCAGCCTGAACCTTAAAAGCTAAAGCTGAAAAAGGTTCTTGGTCTGAAGGCTTACGTTCAAGGATCTTCTCGGAATCATCAGGATCATGGCCTTGAATAGATGGAATATCTATGGGTGAGGGTAAATAAAGGGTTATAGCATCAAGAAGGCTCTGCACACCCTTATTTTTAAAAGCTGAACCGCAGAGCGCCGGAATAACCTTATGAGCCATTGTTCCCCGACGAATAGCTTTTTTCAATTCATCTTCAGTAATTGATTTCTCGTCCTTTAAATACTTCTCAGTAAGAATACTATCGCAAGCAGCAGCTTTTTCCACCATGATATGGTGATATTTTTTAGCCGCTTCCTTGTATTCATCAGGAATCTCTTCAACATGAAAATCCTTGCCCAAGGATTCATCATCATAGGTATAAGCCTTCATCTCTATAAGATCAATGATTCCCCGAAAATTATCCTCAGCTCCAATAGGAATCTGTAAAGGAATTATATTAGCCCCTAAATTATCTCCTATGCTCTTAAGGACCACAAAGAAATCAGCACCGACCCGGTCCATCTTATTTACAAAGGCAATTTTAGGGACCTGGTATTTATCAGACTGACGCCAAACAGTCTCTGATTGAGGCTCAACTCCTCCAACCGCACAAAAAACCGCTATTGCTCCGTCTAAAACCCTTAAACTTCTTTCCACCTCAACGGTAAAGTCAACGTGTCCCGGAGTATCAATAACATTAATCCTGCAATCCCCCCAGTAACAGGTAGTTGCAGCTGAGGTGATGGTAATTCCTCTCTCCTGCTCCTGCTTCATCCAATCCATTATCGCAGCCCCATCATGGACTTCACCTATTTTGTGAGAATGCCCGGTATAAAAGAGAATCCTTTCGGTCAAGGTGGTTTTACCGGCATCGATATGGGCCATAATCCCGATATTTCTGACTTTTTCTAAAGCATTTTTCCGGATTGGTAAAGGCTCTTCTCTAGGCTGCTTTTCTTCAGTTTCTCCCTTCTTTTCTTCTACCTCTTTTTTATTTTCTTCTGCTTCTCCTTTCTTTTTTTCAACTTCTTCCTTACTTTCTTCTACTTCTTCCTTGCTTTCTTCAGCTTCTTTTTTGCTTTCTTCAACCTCTTCTTTGTCTTCTTCTGTTTCTTTATCTTCCACGCTTTCCTGTTTAAGCTTAGCTTCAACGGAGGTAGTTTCCTTTGGTTTTTCTTCTTGTTCAATCGGGGCTTCAACAGGAGTCTCGCCGCCTTTTTCCTTAAGCTGATAGGCTAAACGCATTCTCTCCTTATCTACGCTCTCGATTTCCTTATCCTTTAGGCTCAGTTCTTTTTCTCTGGTTTCTAACTGCTGTTTTAGCTCTTGGTGCCTTTGGGCTAAAACATTATGTTCTTCTTTAGAAATCCACTCACTTTCTTTTTCCTTTTGTTTCAGCTTTAACACCTCACTCTTGTATGCATTTATTTCACTTTGTAATTTAATTATTCTTTCCGCATCATCTTTAATCTTTTTCTCCTGAGCTGCTTTCGCGCGCATCAATTCTTTAATATTTCTCTCCAAAGATTTTACCTCGCTTTGAAATTCGGAAATTTCTCTTTTTAAATTAACATTTTTAGTAAACTCTTTTTCTAATTGCTTTTCCTTATCCAAAAGTTTATTTTTAAACTCCTGCTCCGGCCCCTTTTCTTTCTTCAAAAGCTTCTGCTGATAAATGAGCCACTTTTTACTCTGTTTGTACTTCTCTTTTAATTCAACCTCTTTTTTCTTTGAGATCTCCAACTCTTTTTGCAGAGCAATACTGTGACTTTTAATCTTTTCTAAAGCGGCAATAGTAGTTTTAAGCTCAAAAACTTTTGACCTTAAAGATTGGACTTTTTCGCCTAAAGCAACGGTTTTTTTATCGGCAAGAAGAGATTTATCCTTTTTTTTAGCACCTTTACTGTCATCAAAAATGACAGTAAAGACAACAAGGCCTATAGCTGTAGTAAGCAGTAACCAGACAAATACAATCATTTATTCCTTATTTAGCAAAAGCTACCTTGACTCTTTAGCCTTAGCAATAGAGCGGATGATATCCTTTTTCGTGATTACTCCTACCAATTTTTCTCCCTCTACCACAGGACAATAGTAGCTGGATTTTTCAATCATCGCGGTCGCGGCATCTTCAATACTCATTTCAGGCGTTAGGCTGATAAAATCTTTTTCTAAGATATCGCCAGCCTTAGTAGCTGTCACTTTTTTTATCTCTTCTTCAAACCGCTTCACCCCTAAGGTAAGAAACCCCAGAGAAATATGTAAAAACGTTGGTAGATGCACTTTTTTATCCTGGAAAATTACTCCCTCCTCTCCAACAACACCTAATAATTTACCGCCCTCATCTACTACCGGGGCGCCACTGATATTCTTTTCCAGAAATAACTCTGCTAAGGCACCTACGCTGGTCGCCGGAGTAACCGTAATCGGATCTTTAGTCATTATATCTTTTACCTGCATTTGAACCTCCTCAATGAGACTTATCCGCCTTAAGCGGATGTAGTCGAATTGATCCCGAAGTCGCGTTGGGTAAATGTCGAAGAGATTTACCCAACATCCCCTGCGACGAGGGATACAGTTTATTAATATAGAAAATTATATCACAAATTTACATCTTTGCTAAGTGTAAAAATTATGGTATAATTTTTTCATTATGTTAGAAGATAAAATTTATCAAGATTATATTCAGGCCCTTAAGGCAAAAGATAAGCAAAAAAGAAGCTACTTAAGCCTTATACGGGCTGATTTAAAAAATCAAGCCATTAATTTGAAAAAAGAAAAACTAGATGATAGCGATACCCTGGCTGTATTAAAAAAAGCTCAAAAACGCCTTCAAGACGCTAAAGAAAGCATTATCCAATCTCAACGCACCGACCTCCTCCAAGACTTAGAAAATGAGCTAAAGATTTTAAGCGAATACCTGCCCGAACCTTTAACGGATGCTGAATTATCGAAAATTGTTAATCAGGTAATCGGTGAACTCAAAGCTTGCTCAATGAAAAATATGGGACAAGTGATGAAAGAAGTCTTATCCCAGGTAGGAGTCCGGGCTGATTCCAAAAAAGTAAGCAGCATGGTTAAAGAAAGGCTCTCTCCGCAATAAAATCACCTTCAATTTACTTAATTTAATTTTTAAGTGCTAAGCCCCTTGAAGAGCTCTTCCAAAAATTCAGCGACTGGATGAGTACCTTTTTCTTTTGCTTTAGCTATAAGGCAGGGTAATTTTAGGGGCTTTTCTATTGTTTTGCGTATTTTATCTAAGTTAAAATCAACCTCTCCCTCGAAATATTTAACCAAATCCTCGATAAACCGGTCGCTGTTGTAATTTTTTTTGTAATCTCCCAAGTGTTTTAGTTTAAGCCTCTTGGCTTGGCGCTGAAGGCCGATTTCCTTGTTATCACAAGAAGCTTTTTTATCTTCTTCCATGCTATCTAATCCTGCTTAAAAAATAACCTCTTACATCTGAGCTATAGCCTCCTGAATCAAAGGCAAAACTCCTTCAGCCTCTGCTTTATTTAAACGGCCTAATTTAGTAAATCTAAACTCGCCCTCAGCAGATTCATTCTCCCGGGAAATTTGCAACTTCTTAGCTCCCTTGTTATAAGAATAGACGCTCACCGTAATTTTAGTGCCTTCACCACCCCAAGTCCTGGAAAACAATTGCTCATCTAAACCGCTTTCGTATGGCATATACACCTCCTTTCAATGAGACTTAGTCCGCCGGAGGCGGACTGTAGCTCGAATTGATCCCGAAGCCGCGTTGGGTAAATGTCGAAGAGATTTACCCAACATCCCCTGCGGCGAGGGACACTTATTAAATATTTTAACAAAACCCATAACTTTATTCTATTTTACTCAAACATCTTTCTGTGTCAAGGCCATCTAAGGATTATCAGAGGCTAAGATGAGTAAGATGTTTTTCTACGAACCGGATAATTTTTTTCTGTTTTTGGGCGGTTATATTATGGAATTCCAGGCCCATTCCCGGATAATAATCCGGCTGAATTTCTTTATCAACCAACCAGACTACCTTAACATCAGCTTCTACAATCTCAGAGTGATGCCGAAGGTCCAACCGAGTAACCAGTAAATCCCCTATCGAGAATACTTGCTCACTAATTATAAATACTCCTTCAGCGCTCAAATTTACAATTTTTCCCTTAAAAAAAGGTTTATCCGTAAGAAACTTCTGACGATATTCAATAGTAGCTTTAAAAGGTATTCTTTTAAATCTCCTCCTTAGGGGCTTGCGGGCAATTCGCTCAATTATCTGTTCCTGCCTAATCTCATCTATTGCCTGTTCCTCGCTGAGATGAAACTTAAAAATTCTATCTAAGCCGACAATTGAAAATAATCTCCTTACGTGCGAAGGAACATTACATAATTCAATTCTTCCCTTATGATTTAGAACATTTTTGTATACAACTGTGACCAAAGAAACTCCCACATAGTCAACTAAATTTACACCGGCAAAGTTGCAAACAATATCCTTGACCTGACGATTAAGCACCCGCCCTATAGTTTCGACGAAATCCGAGGCATCAATGCCAATATTGCCTTCCAGCTCTAAAATAACTACTCCATCCTTTTCTTTAATTTTAATCTTCATACCAATAAACTAACTACAGCCATTACCGCAGAATAATAAGCGAAGTTTTTAAACTTCCCGCTTATTAAAATTCTTTTAAGTATTTTCAAAGCTAACAGGCCAAAGACAAAAGCGGCGATAAAACCCAATCCCATGCTTTGTAAAGAAAGATTAACCTTTCCGAGTTCTTTAAGCTCCACTATAAAAGCACTTAAGATGATGGGGATTGCCATCAGAAAAGATAGGGTGAAAGCCTCGGTATTCTTAAAGCCCCTTCTTGATAATCCCACGATAGTAATGCCGGAACGGGATATACCGGGGAAAGGAGAAATCCCTTGAAGAAGGCCTAAGAAAAAAGAGTCTTTAAGCTTTATGCTTGAAATATCTCTTCCCATGGAGTTAGGCCTGATACTAAGCAATATCCCGGCATTAATTAAAAAACAAAAGGCTAACAGAAACTTATTTCCCAAAAGCCCATTCAAATAAACCTTAATCCCTAACCCCATGATACCGCTTATCAAGGTAATTAGAAGAATATTAAACAAAAGTTTTGGTTTGAATAATATCTTGATCTTCTTAAAGAAAAAAACAATTATTGCCAGAAGTGTTGCGAAATGCAGAAAAACAAAAAAAGGAAGGCAAGCTCCCTTTATTGCTGATAATCTTTGTAAAAGGTACAGGTGTCCGGAACTACTTATCGGCAGGAATTCGGTTAATCCTTGGATAATGCCAAAAAATATACTTTTCACCAGATCAGCCTTTTACCAAAAGATAGGCAAGAAATCCTAAAACACCTAATCCAACGATTAAGCAAAGATACCCCAGAAAACCACCCTTTCCTTCCTGTTCCCTAATAATCGGCTTCTTATTTAGCTGACTGGCAGCAACAGTAAACTCTTCCTGAACTTCTTCGGATTCCTTCCTTAAAAAAAGCTTCGAAGCTTCTTGTTTCTCTTCCGGAACAGGCTCAAGCAGCGGCTCTTCTTTTTCTTCAGCTTCTTCTCTTAAAGACGGTTCTGCCTCTTTAACCGGCTCTTCTTTTTGTGCTTCTGTATTACTTTCTGCGAGAGGCTCCTGATCAAGCGAAGAAGACTCTGTTAATATTTCAAAAGAAGGATCTTTATCTTCCGGCTCCTCTCCCGCCTCTTGTTTAACCGGCTTATCAACCTCTAGAATTTCATCGATTTTATCCAGAGAAGATTTGACATCTTCCCCGGGAAAATACTCCATATCTTTATTCTGATCTGAAGAAACCGCAGATGCTTCTTTCTTTTCTTCCACCTTCTCTTCCGGTTTCTCCTCAGAAAGAGGTTCTTCCGCTTTTTCAGGTGCTTGCGGAGAAGTTCCTTCGACTTTATCCATTAACTCGCCTAAAACAGTGCGACAATCGTGACAAATACAAAGATGCTCCTCTACCAGTTGTATTTCCTCTTCACTAACGGTATGCTGAAAGTACTTAGGAATTAGTTTTTTAATCTCTTCGCATTCCATAACAAATCCTCTTGCAATATTTTATCAAAGACCAGAGAACATTACAAGAAAATATTTAATATTTAATGGAAATGAAATACCTTCATGCTTTCATCGCCCCCCTCTGAAAAATTAACTTTACCATTTATTAAAATGTATACTTTGCACCCAAATACCAGGAAAATTTAGGGGTTTGATAACCGTTTACAAGTTCGTAATCATCATCAAAAACATTTTCGAACCTTAAAGATGTATTAAATTTATCGTTCACCTGGTAATTAAAAGAGAGATTGCCTAAAATATATGACTTTAGTTTCGCACTAGATGAATCCATCCTATTGCCAACGTAAGAAATATCAGTAGAAATATCCAGCTTTTTAAACGCGGTTTTCAATTTACAGGTTACTTTATTGTCCGGTCTTCTCAAAAGCCTTGTTCCATCTGATAGCTTTTTAGTATTCATGTGGGTATAAGCCAAAGATACAGTAGTACTCTGATTAAACTTCTGTTCGATAAAGCTTTCAATACCATAAATTCTTGACTTTCCAGAATTTGCATAACCTGTTAATGTCCAATCTATCAAATCTTTAATATGAGTATGAAAATAAGTTGAACCAAAAACTAGAGAATTACCTATTTTTTGCTCAAGGCCTACTTCATAGCTTTCTGACTCTTCAGGATTCAAATCTTTATTCCCATAATTACCGTCAAAAAGCTGATAGAGAGATGGGGCCTTAAAGCCTTCCCCAAAAGAACCTTTTATCTTAGTGCCTGTTTGCTCCACTAAATAACTTCCTGAAAAACCAAAAATATTATGGCTATTAAATTGTGAGTGGTCTTCTATGCGGAAAGATACAGAAAGAAATAGATTATCAGTAGGCGTAAAAATGTTTTCGGCATAATAACCTTTTGTATTGCTTCTTTCCTTTGGGCTAAGAGAAATCCCCCAAGTGCTATCCCAACGACTCTCGCCGAGCTCTCGCAGATAATCAAAACCAAAAATGATTTTATCAGAATCGCAAGGCTGATAATCTCCCTGCCACTTAGCCTGATAAGCTTTGCCATCATACCAGCCATGTGTATTTTCGCTCTGCCAATCTTTACGGTAAGTACGGGTATAGCCTAAAATTACCTTTTGAGAAAAAGAATCACTGAGCCTATGCGTTAAATTAATTCCTCCTACTCCCTGATAGAAATAAGCGTAGTTATCATTGTCATCGGCAGGAAAATAAGCCGGCCATCCATCATCCCCGTCATATTCATATTTTGCATACGTATAATTAGTAAGTAATCCTATATCGATGTCGTCAGTTAGTGCGTAATCAAATCTTAGTGAAGAATTAAAATTATGATATGGGTCTTTTTCATGATTACCGTTTTTATATTTGCTTGAGTAAAATGAGTTAATATCAGCCCTTGATACGGATAAAGAATACGCCAACTTATCTATTTCACCTTGTGAAGAAAGTTTCTCACGATAAGTTTGATAACTCCCAGATTCTTGAGTAAAAGAAAATGTTGGTTTACCTTCACCCTTACGTGTCAAGAGACTAATAGTGCCGCCAATAGAACCTGAACCATACAATGAGCTATATGGTCCTTTTAGAACCTCTACCCTTTCAAGGTTATCGAGCGACATATAGGCATATCCATAAAAATATCTACTTGTAACCATAGGATCGTATAATTTTATTCCGTCAATTATAACTTGCGTATGTGAAGCTTCCGCTCCTCTTACATTTACACCAGTAATACCACCCAAACTTCCTGTAGTAGCATAGCTTAAACTTGGAATATCTTTTATCGCATCAGTTAAAGTAAAAATGCCTTTATCGCTTAATTCTTCAACCAAAATTACATCTGTTGATGAAGGATTTAAAGAAGCTCTCACTGCTGTCTTATAAGGAGTAATAACAATTTTTTCTAAGTCGATAGCATAAGAAGAATCGGCTGTATCTTGTGCCGCTACGTTTGCACAAAATAAGCAATACAAAATTAAAATTACTAAACTACTCTGTTTCATCGTTTTCCCTCCTTTTCTCTCCTCGAAGATACTTCCATAATAGATAATCGGCCGGGCTCTCCGCCTCTGGCGGAATTACCGTTGCGGGACAGCGAAAGGAATCTCACCTTTACTTCCTTTATCTATTTGTCAAGGAAACCAAAAAATATCTTAGTTTCCAGCTCCTCTAAGTTATGTTAGATATTATTTACCCCGGAAAAAATCCTAAAATTAAATTATAATATTTACACCTCCTCTTTGCTCTCATCCCGTTTAAAATTTATCCCCACAAAAGCTTACCTCTTCCTTCTCTTCTCTCTTTCTTCTTCAGAAACTACCAATACATAAGGCTTGAGAGAAATAGGGTTTTTTTCTACAACTACGGCCGCTCCATATACCTCTTCAATAATCTGATAATTTAAAATCTGTTCGGGCGGCCCAATTTTGTGAATTCTTCCTTGATCAAGAAGAACCAAGCGTTGGCAATATTCACTAGCTAAATTAAGATCATGCAAAACCATAGCTACCGTGAAACCAAGTTCTTTATTTAATCTCTTTATAAGGTCTAAAATTCCTACCTGATGAGCTATATCTAAGTGGCTAGTCGGTTCATCTAAAAGAAGCAGTTTTGGCTCCTGAGTTAAGGCCCTGGCAATAAGCGCAAGCTGCCTCTCGCCCCCGCTAAGCTCTTGCATAAACCTATCTTTAAGCCTGAATGTATCGGTTAATTTCATACATCTTAAGGCAATTGCTAAATCATCCTTGGTCTCTAAAAATTGAAATCGCTCATAATAAGGAGTCCTTCCTAAAAGAACAAATTCTTCCACGCTCATAAATCCTGTCTCCGAACTTTGAGAAACAACCGCAATCTCTCTGGCTAATTCTTTATGCCGCATCCGGCTTACATCTTTTCCTTCAAAGAGAATTGCACCTTTCTTTGGCTTAAGCACTCTGGTTATTGCCCGCAAAAGAGTGGTTTTCCCGGAACCATTTGGCCCGATAATACCCACAAATTCTTTATTCTCTACTTTAAAATTTATATCCTGAAGGATAAATTTTGAATCATAGCCGCAAACCAAATTTTTTATTTCAAGCACTACTTTCCCCCCAAAATAACTTGTCGTTTGCTTAAAGCGTATACAAAAAGGCTTCCTCCCAATATACCGGTGATTACGCCAACCGGTAATTCTAAAGGAGAAATAATTGTCCTGGCTAAAGTATCACAGAAAATTAAAAAACCCGCCCCGCAAATAAATGAACCTATTAAAAGAATTCTATGATCCCTGCCTATAAACATACGTACAAAATGGGGAACAACCAATCCCACAAATCCAATAATACCGGCTACGGAAACACTAAAACCGGTAAGTATTGAGGCAAGGACAAAAAGCAAACGTTTTGTCTTTTCTACATTTATTCCTAAGTACTGAGCTTCTTCTTCCCCTAATGAAAAAGCATTCAGGCGAAAACAAAAAAGATAAGAAACGATTAAGCCCAAAATAGATATTATAAATGCTAATTTTACAAGAAACCAACTTGGCTCCTCTAAAGAACCCATTATCCAGAATACAATTCCATGCAAATCTTCGGTGCCGGACACAGCCATAATAAGCATAATCAAAGAAGAAGAAACAAAGCTTATCATCACCCCGCAAAGCAGGAGTCCCTGAATCTTTAATATGCCTTTTCTTACGCTTAAAGAATAAATTAGTAAAATAACCAAAATAGCCCCTATGAATCCGGAAACCGGTAATGAAAAAGCACCAACTGTTCGATGTAATCTTAAAACAATATTTAGACATACAGCTAAAGCCGCCCCTCCGGAAATACCTAAGGTGTAAGGCTCAACTAAAGGGTTGCGAAACATCCCTTGCAAAAGAACACCCGCTAAACTCAATGCTCCGCCTACAGCAAAGCCTAAAATGATACGCGGAAGGCGAATGTTAAAAAGAATAGTATATTCAATTGTGCCTTTACCTTCGAATATCAAAGGAATAATTTTCTTAAAGTGTATCCCACTTGGACCAACAGACAAAGATAAGATACTTATACCTGCAAGAATTCCACTCAAAGCCAATATCCAAATAATCCAATAGAATATTTTTTTCCGCATTTATTTCTCCTGCCCGGGATGTAAAATTTCCGCCATTTGCTCTAAAGTGTCAGCAAAGCTTAAGGGAGTTGGGCTGCAAAGTTTATACGAATCAATGATATAAACTCTGTTATTTTTTACTGCTTTCAATGACTTAAATTTTTCCCAGGTTTCTTTCTCTTTTTCTCCTGCAATTCCCATAGTCACAATAATTATTATGCTCGGATCGGCTTCAATAACCTTTTCTCTGGAATAAAACCCGCTTTTTAGATTTTGAGCAATGTTTACACCGCCGGCAAATTCAATAAAATCATTGACAAAAGAATCTCCAATTACAGTAAATAATGGCCTTGCGCCTACCTGAATAAAAACCTTTGGTTTAGGCAGGCCTTTAACTTTTTTCTTTGTAATATTTATTTTGTCTTTTGCCTTAGAAATAATCTCTTCCGCTTTTTTTTCTTCACCGACAATTTCCCCTAACCTTAAAAACTGTTCACATATTTCAGCAAAACTCTTTGGCGGAGAAAAACTTACCACCTCTACCCCCAAATCTTTCAATTTCTTAACAGCCTTAAAATCGGTTAAAGCTGTTGCTAATACCAGATCGGGCTTAAATCCTATTATCTTCTCCAAACTAATTTCTACAACTGTCCCCACTTTCTCTTTGCTCTTGGCCTCTTTCGGCCTCTTGCAATATATAGTGCAGCCTACTAATCTATCCTGAACGTTCAATAAATACAGCTGTTCAGTTATGGCTGGACCAAGAGAAATAATTCTTTGAGGTAAATTCTGATCAGTATGCCCGACAAAAGTACCTATATACAAAAAAATCAGAGCACAAACAATAACTTTAATTCCAAGTAATAACTTCTTCATTTATATTTTTTCTTTTTTAAACTCAATCAACAATACAAAAAAAACTAGCAAAAACATAGCGCAAAAAGTAACACTCCTACTTCAGCGATTTCACTTACAGCGTCAAGCGTATCTCCGGTCATCCCGCCGATTTTTCTCTTGGCGTAATTTATAAACAGCAATACCGGAATTAAAGAAAAAATAAACAAAATAACTCCCTTTCAATCTAATAGCCAGCCTCTCAGACTGCTGTATCCCCTTACGGTTTAAAGACGGATTACTAAACCCGCAATATCTGCCCGTTAAAGTATAATCAGTTTCGCCGTGTCGAATTAAAAACATTTTTACCATAAAAACACCCTGAAAATAAAAAATCCCCGACAATAAGTCGGGGTGCACCCTGGTTTCTTGGCCCGTAAAACAAAAGTTCTAGGTTATTATTCCGCGTAAAACCTAAACTTGATTTTTTCGGCAGGTCTTCTGACTTTCCCGCCTTTTAACAGTCTTCCCACCCTATCTCGGATAGTGACCTAAGCAACGTTAAAAAGGTTTCCCGACATTATGTCGGGACGGAATTACAGCACCGGGAGTGTTTCCGATTCACACGGAATTCCCTATTATGCCTTATCCTGTTAGAAAAATTTTTCTAACAGAATTTTACGGCACCGAAAACAATAATCCTAACTCCCAAAGAACGAATTTATTTTATCCTAACCAACTATCTTGTCAATATCTTTCTAATAGTTCCCTAGCAGTTTTTATACTGTATATCTCCGGAGTAAAGGAAGAGATATCTCTTCCTCTTTTATCATTTAGCCTTTAAAGAATGCTTTATAAAATCGGCGAATAAGGGGTGGGCTTCATCGGGCTTGGATTTAAACTCCGGATGAAATTGGCAGGCAATAAACCAAGGGTGATTAGTTAATTCTATTATCTCAACAAGGTTCTTAGCGGAATTAATCCCTGAAAAAATCATTCCCTTTTTCTCCATAGCTTCTCTATACACATTACTAAACTCATAACGATGCCGATGCCTCTCAGTAATTTTTCCTTTTCCATAAGTCGCCCGGGTTTTAGTTTCTTTCTTTATTTCGCATTCATAAGCACCTAAACGCATGGTCGCGCCTTTTGTAGTAATGTTTTTTTGTTCTTCAAGAAGGCTTATCACCGGATACTTTGTATTTTTATTAAACTCAGTAGAGCTGGCATTTCTAAATCCGCAAACATTGCGGGCAAACTCAATCACCGCGGCCTGCATGCCTAAACATATCCCCAAAAAAGGTATATTTTGTTTTCTGGCAAATTGCACCGCTTTTATTTTTCCTTCGATGCCTCTATGTCCAAACCCGCCGGGAATAAGAATTCCTCCTACGCCTTTTAAATATTTGCCGGTTTCATTTTTCTCAATATCCTCAGAATCAACTCGCTTTAGTACCAACTTCGCGTTATTCGCAATCACCCCATGGATAAGTGCTTCATAAATTGACTTATAGGCATCTTGAAGAGTAATATATTTACCTATTACGGCAATTTCAACTTTCTTTGACGCATTTTTTATCTTTTTTACTACCCGCCTTTCCCAATTAGATAAATCACCTTCACCGCATTTTAAATTAAGAAGGCGCGCGATTAAACGGCCCATAGCTTGCTTCTCTAAATTAATCGGTACTTCATAAATACTTTTTACATCAACCGCCGAAATCACCGCGTCTCTGTGTACATTACAAAAAAGAGCGATTTTCTCCCGCGCTTCTTTAGGAAGTTTCTTTTCTGTTCTGCATATAATAATATCGGGAATGATTCCGATTCCACGCAGTGTTTGAACGCTATGCTGGGTAGGTTTTGTTTTTATCTCACCTGCCGATTTTATAAAAGGAACGAGAGTAACATGAATATTAATCGCGTAATCTCTGCCTATATCAAGCCGAAATTGCCTAATTGCCTCAAGAAAAGGAAGGCTTTCAATATCACCGATAGTTCCGCCTATCTCAATAATAATAACATCCACCTTTTGATTATCCTCGACCTTCTTGATACTATTTTTTATCTCATCGGTTATATGAGGAATAATCTGAACGGTCTTGCCTAGATAATCACCTTTTCGTTCCTTAGAAATTACCGAGTAATAAATTTTTCCTGTGGTAATATTATTATCTTTAGTTAATTTAGCATTGGTAAACCGCTCATAATGCCCTAAATCTAAATCGGTTTCCGCGCCATCTTCGGTCACATATACCTCACCGTGCTGAAAAGGACTCATTGTCCCCGGATCGACATTTATATAAGGATCGCATTTAATAATAGAAACTTTCAACCCTTTTGACTCTAGAATCTTACCAATGGAAGCAGAAGCGATTCCCTTGCCTAAGCTTGATACAACCCCGCCGGTTACAAAAATATATTTAGCCACTGTTTACCTCCTTATGCTTCTCATTCCACAGTAACGCTTTTCGCAAGATTCCTCGGCTTATCTACGTCATGCCCTTTCAGAACCGCCATATAATAGGCTAAAAGCTGTAAAGGTATAATTGTAAGTAAGGGGGAAAACATTTCCTCTATCTTAGGAATAAAAATGACTTCTTTAACATAATCTTTTATTTGCTTGTTTCCTAAGGTTGCTATAGCAATGACCTTGCCTCGCCGGGCTAATATCTCCTGGATATTGGACACCATTTTGTCAAAAATCAAGGAATCATTAGCTATACATACCACCGCTCTGTATTCATCAATAAGAGCAATAGGCCCATGTTTCATTTCGCCGGCAGGATAACCCTCAGAGGGAATATAAGAAATCTCTTTAAACTTTAATGCCCCTTCTAAGGCGGTAGGAAAATTAACGTTTCTACCTAAATAAAGAAAAGCGCCAAGATGAAGATGTTTTTTAGCAATCTCTTCTATGCCTCTTGCATTTTTAAGAATCTCCCCCTGCTTAGCAGGTATCTCTTTAAGAGAAGAAATAGCGTTATCTATATAGCTTTTGCTTAAAGTATTTTTTAAACCCGCTAAATACAGCCCTAAAAGATAAAGAACCATAACTTGAGCCGTATAAGCCTTGGTGGAAGCTACACTTATTTCCGGGCCGGCATGAGTATAGATAGTTGAGTCTGACTCTCTAGCCAAGGCTGAACCCAAAACATTACAGATAGAAAGAATTTTGACCTTATTTTTCTTCGCCTCTCTTACTGCCGCCAAAGTATCAGCCGTTTCACCCGACTGGCTAATCGCAATAACCAATGTCTTACCTCTTATGACCGGATTTCTGTATCTAAACTCACTGCCAAAATCTACCCAAACAGGAATACGGGTAAATGACTCCATCACATACTTACCGATTAAACCGGCATGATAAGCTGTACCACAGGCAAGGATAACTAAATTTTCTACCCCCTTAAGAAAGTTGCCGGTTATATTAAGCTTTTCGAATAGAATGTTACCGGAAGGTGTTATATAACGA
This sequence comes from Methanosarcinales archaeon, assembly GCA_048634245.1. Taxonomy (GTDB): domain Bacteria; phylum Omnitrophota; class Gorgyraeia; order Duberdicusellales; family 4484-171; genus Susulua. The sequence goes on from JAIWAR010000004.1 coordinate 42,262, forward strand.
GAGATTATTCTAGAAAGAACCTGAGGTTGTTCGTAAATCTCTTTCAACATAAAGTGGCGGAATTTACCTTTTTGGACCGCTTCTATATCATACGAAATAGTCTCTGTTCTTTTATGAATCTTATTTCCCTTTACATCGAAAACATCGACCTTATCCTTAGTAATAACTGCTATTTCATTATCATCTAAATAGATAACATCTTTTGTGTAGTTCAAGATTGCTGAAACATCTGAAGCGATAAAGTTTGCATCCTTACCTAAACCAATAGCTAACGAAGAATCACGTCTTAGCGCTACTATTTTTTCCGGTTCATCCGCGCTCACGACACCTAAAGCATAGGAGCCTTTTACTTTTTGCACCGCCTTTTTTACAGCCTCCTGCAGGTTTCCTTTATAGAACTTATCCACCAGATGGGCAATTACCTCTGTATCAGTTTCAGATTTAAACTTACAGCCTTGATTTTCTAAATCTTTCTTTAACTCATTAAAATTTTCTATTATTCCGTTATGAACAACACCGATTTTCCTTTTCGCGTCTACATGGGGATGGGCATTTATTCCTGAAGGTTTTCCGTGAGTCGCCCACCGAGTATGTCCTAACCCTATCCGGCCAATTAACTTTTTCTTTCTAAGAGCCATCTCTAAAACGCTAATTCGTCCTTTACGCTTAGCAATGGATAGCCTATCTTTATTTACTACAACTATACCCGCGGAATCATACCCCCGGTATTCAAGCTTCTTTAACCCTTCCACGATGATTGTCGCAGCTTCCTTACCGCCCGCGTAACCGATTATTCCGCACATAATACCTCTCTTGCTATGCTCGTTCTAATATTTTTTTTGATGCTCTATTTGATATAACTGTAGGGTATTTACCCGTAAAACAAGCGGTACAAAATTCCCGCTCAGGAAGCAGCATTGCCTTAAGCATACCCTTCAGGCTCAGATACATTAAACTATCTACTCCGATAAAATCTTTAATCCAATCTATGCTATGATTAGAAGCAATCAGCTCCCCCTTAGTAGGAAAGTCTATTCCGTAGAAACAGGGAAATTTAATCGGTGGACAGCTTATCCCCATATGCACTTCTTTAGCACCTGCCTGCCTAATGGTTTTTACACGTACTCTGCTGGTAGTACCGCGAACAATAGAGTCGTCGATAATAATAACTTTCTTGCCTTCTAAAACATCTTTTATGGTATTCAGCTTAATTCTCACGCGAAGATTTCTCACAAATTGTGAGGGTTGAATAAAGGTTCTGCCCACGTAATGATTACGTATCATTCCCATTTCAAAAGGAAGGCCGGCTTTTTGAGCAAACCCAATTGATGCATACATTCCTGAATCCGGAACCGGCATACACAAATCACATTTTTTCAAGCGGCATTCACTGGCTAGATATTCACCTAAGCGTTTACGAGTAAAATAAACGCTCTTGCCAAAAATATTTGAATCCGGCCGAGCAAAATAGATAAGCTCAAAAATACATAGAGAATGTTTCTTTTCAGGAAAAGGTTTTATTGACTCAATACCCTTTTTGCTGATAAACACAATTTCTCCCGGTTCAATATCACGTATATATTGAGCCTGAATCAGATCCAAAGCACAAGTCTCACTAGCTAAAACGTAGGCATCACCTAATTTGCCAAGGCAAAGAGGCCTAAACCCATGAGGATCCCTTGCGCCAATTAATATATCATTTACCATCAATACTAATGAATAGGCACCTTCTAATCGCGAAAGCGCCCAGATAATACTTTTATGCGGGTCTTTATTCGGAGAACAAGTAATAAGATGAGCAACTATTTCGGAATCCATTGTGGTTTGAAAAATTGATCCTTTCTTTTCCATTCCATCACGCAGCCCAAGAACATTAGTAAGGTTACCATTATGAGCTATAACGATATGCTCTTTTCTGTGGTTAACAACAAAGGGTTGAATATTCTTTGCAGTACTTGACCCGGTGGTTGAATAGCGAGTGTGGCCTACAGCAATGTTACCTTTCAACGACTTTATTGATCTTTCATCAAATACGTCGCAAACAAGCCCCATTCCTTTGTGAGAATTTAATTTTTTGCCGCCGCTGGCAACTATTCCCGCACTTTCCTCTCCCCGATGCTGAAGAGCATAAAGCCCTAAATAAGCTAATCTGCCCGCTTCCTTATGTCCGTACATGCCAAGTATTCCACACATATTTTATTTTACAATCCTTTTCTCTAATACCTGAGCCCATTCCCGATATAATCTTCCCAGAGGTAACCTGATTAATTCGTTCTGCCCCTTAAAAATTACCAGGTTTTTACCACCTGTCCTGCCAATAACTTGAATTGGCGCTTTATTTTTTTTCGCGATATCCCTGACCTTACCTACATACTCTCTACCGCAGGAAAGAATAATTCTTGACTGGGACTCGCCAAAAAGAATAGCGTCCTTTCTGCCGGTAAAATCTAAATTATCAATAACCGCCCCCAACATATTTTCTTTGTTGGAAATACAACACTCTGCCAGAGCCACTGCCAGGCCTCCTTCAGAACAATCGTGTGCCGAGCTGACTAATCCTTTTTTTATCGCTTTTAGTGCTGTTTGCCCAACTGCCTTTTCTAAACGCAAATCTAACTCCGGCGGCTCTCCCTTTATTAATTTATGCACTTCTTTTAAATATTCGCTGCCGCCTAATTCTTCTTTACCGAGCCCCAAAAGAATAATTATCTCATTTTCTTTCTTAAAATTCTGCGTGCAAACTCTTTTTATGTCATCTATGATTCCTATCATTCCGATAGTTGGCGTAGGATGAATCGCGCTTTTTTGACTTTCGTTATAAAAAGAAACATTGCCGCTAACTACAGGTATATTAAAAAACTTACAAGCATGGACAATCCCTTCCACGCAATTTTTAAACTGCCAGAACCTATCAGGCTTTTCGGGGTTTCCGAAATTAAGACAATCTGTAACTGCCGCCGGTTCAGCGCCGGAACAAATGAGGTTTCTTGCCGCTTCTGCTATCGCAATCTGCGCTCCTCGGTAAGGATTTAAAAAACAATAGCGGCTGTTGCAATCGGTAGTAGCCGCGATAGCCTTGTCTGTACCTTTTAATCTTATCACCGCGGCATCAGAACCGGGCAAAACTACCGTATTAGTCTGGACCATATGGTCATACTGTTCATAAACCCATTGCTTACTACAAATAGAGGGTGAACTCAAAAGCTTAAGTAAAACTTTATTGAAATCCTTTGGCAGTGTTATCTTCTTGATACTTAATTTATTCATTTTATGCAAGTAATTTGGTTTTTTGTACGGCATATCATAAACAGGGCCATCGGTCAATAAAGACGCTTTTATTTCAGCCACAATTTTGCCATTATCATTAATACGTACTATACCCTCGTCAATAACTCTGCCTATTGCAACGGCTTTAACGCCCCATTTCGAAAAAATATCCTCAATGTCTTTTTCCTTACCCTTTTTAACACAAAGAAGCATTCTCTCCTGGGACTCTGACATCATCACTTCCCATGCCTCCATGCCTTTTTCTTTTCTCGGAACGTATTGAAGTTCTACCTCTACTCCTAAACCACCCGCGGATGCCATTTCACTTGTACAGCAAGTAAGGCCCGCCGCGCCCATATCTTTAAGGCCCACTACATACCCTGTGGCTAACGCCTCCAAGGTTGCTTCTATAAGACACTTTTCGGCAAAAGGATCTCCTACCTGGACAGTGGGCCTTTTCTCTTCGTTCTCTTTTAGTTCCTTTGAAGCTAGAACACTACAACCTCCTATGCCATCCCGCCCCGTACTGCCTCCCGCATACATTATAATATTACCAACTCCTATAGCCTGAGCCTTCACCACTTTGCTTTTCTCCACAATTCCTATACTCATAGCGTTTACCAGACAATTACCGTTATAACTTTCGTCAAAATATATCTCTCCGCCAATTGTCGGTACTCCTAGACAATTACCGTAAAATTGAATACCATCTACTACACTCTTTAAAAGATATCTGTTGTATGCCTTTGATAATTGGCCAAAACGTAAAGAGTTTAATGATGCTATCGGCCGCGCTCCTGCTGTAAATATGTCCCTGATTATTCCTCCTACACCTGTAGCAGCACCTTGCCTAGGCTCAACCTGTGATGGATGGTTGTGGCTTTCCATCTTAAAGACGATAACGAAATCATCAAGGATAAAACCTCCCGAATCTTCACCGATACGGCTTTGATATTTCCCTTTTTTAGGCAAAAGTTTAAGCCAATTACGAGAGCGTGGATATCCACAATGTTCCGACCACTCCACAGAAAACATTGCCAATTCCGTAGATGTTGGTTCCCGCTGTAAAACATCCAAAATCCTCCGATATTCTTCGTCCTTTAAACCCAAACTTCTATAGACTTCAGGTTTTGCCATATTACCGCCTATTTGCAAGCCACTTGACTATTGATCTAAAGATTAAAAGGCCATCTTCAGAACCTAATTCTGCCTCAGAACTTCTCTCCGGATGAGGCATCATGCCTAAAACGTTTCCCCCTTTATTTACGATGCCCGCGATATTTGCCAACGCACCGTTGGGATTAGACTTTTCATTGATAGCCCCATCTTGATCACAGTAGTAAAAAACAATCTGCCTGTTTTTCTCTAAATTTTTTAGTCCATTCTTATCAATATAATAGTTACCTTCATTATGGGCTATTGGTATTCTTAAAATTTGATTTCTATTACAAAGATTTGTAAAAGGTGTTTCACTGTTTCCAATTTTTACATACACATATTTACAGATAAAATGAAGATTTTTATTTCTTAACATTGCTCCGGGCAAAAGCCCTGATTCAAGCAGGATTTGAAAGCCATTGCAAATTCCAATTACCAGCCCCCCCTTCTGAGCAAAGTCAGAAACTTGCTTCATTATTGACGAAAATCTAGCTATTGCGCCTGTCCTGAGATAGTCTCCGTAGCTAAAACCTCCCGGCAATATAATACAATCAAAGCCATCCAATTTTGTATCTTTGTGCCAGATATATTTAACCGGTTGGTTGAGAACATTCTTAATTACATAAAAACAATCCCAGTCACAGTTAGAACCTGGAAAAACTACAACGCCAAATCTCATTTTATTTTTTCTACTCTGAAACTATAGTTTTCTATTATCGGGTTAGCTAACAACTTCCGGCACATTTGATCAACCCTCTGTTTGATTTTTTCCTTGTCCCCGGAGTTTATTTTAATAATAATTAATTTACCGACACGAACCTCTTCTAAGCCTGAATAGCTTAATGATTCTAAAGCATGCTTGATAGTCAAACCCTGAGGATCGGATACAGTTCTTTTTGGAGTAATATAAATTTTTACTTCAAACATTTTTTCTCCACAACAACACCTCCTTTAATGAATCAAAAACTCATACCATTCGTTCCGTAAGCCTGGATTTCATCTGATATTCTTGAATCGATCTTACAGTAAGGCCTCGCTTCATAACAGATTCTATTCCATTAATAGCCGCCTGGGCTCCCTGAAGCGTAGTTATGCAAGGTATACCCTGCATAACTGCTAAGCTCCTTATTGATTTCATATCAGACTGTCCCTTTGAACCCGATGGTGTATTAATAATGAGCTTTATCCGGCCTGTTCTTATAAATTCTAAAATTCTAGTATCACCTTCGCTAATCTTACCAATCATCTCTGTTTCAACATTGTTAGAATGAAGAACTTTTCTTGTTCCTTTTGTGGCCATAATTTCAAAACCCATATCTGAAAGTTTCTTTGCAGCAAACACTAAATTCCTTTTATCGCTATTCTTGACACTTATAAAAATCTTTCCGTTTAAAGGAAGTTTTTGGCCGGCAGCAACTTGAGATTTATAAAACGCCCTTCCAAAAGAATCATCTATACCCATCACTTCCCCTGTTGATTTCATTTCCGGGCCAAGGAGTACGTCAACTCCGGAAAATCTTGAGAATGGCAGGACAGACTCTTTTATTGCAATATGGCTTATCTTCGGTTCTTCAACAAAACCCAATTCAGAAAGTTTCTTGCCCGCCATTACCTGAGCGGCAAGCTTGGCTAAAGCGATACCAATAACTTTACTCACGAAGGGTACTGTTCGGGAAGCCCGTGGATTGACTTCTAGCACATACACAGTATTATTCTTTACGGCAAACTGTATATTAAGAAGGCCTTTTACTTCTAATTCTTTTGACATGGCAAAAGTATATTTTCTTATGGTGTTAATAATATCATCACTTAGGGTATGCGGAGGCATAACGCAGGCTGAATCTCCGGAATGTACGCCGGCTTCTTCTATATGCTCCATGATGCCGCCTATTACCGTGAGGTTACCATCTGAAACAGCATCAACATCAACCTCTACAGCATCTTCCAAAAATTTATCGATTAAAATCGGACGATCCTCAGATGTATCTCTCGCTTCTTTCATAAATTCATCAAGAGATGTATCATCGTAAACAATTTTCATTGCTCTACCGCCCAAGACATAGGAAGGCCTGACTAAAACAGGATACCCAATTCTTTCCGCTATTTGCTTCGCTTCCTTTTTCGAAGTAGCAGAGCCGTTATCCGGCTGATTAATGTTTAATTTCCTTATAAGTTTTGCAAATTTACCCCTATCTTCCGCTCTATCGATAGATTTTACTGAAGTTCCAATAATTGGAACTCCTGCCTGCTCAAGACGCCTTGCTAAATTAAGAGGAGTCTGGCCTCCGAATTGCACAATTACTCCGTCAGGATTTTCTTTATCAACAACATTCATTACATCTTCAAAGGTAAGCGGCTCAAAATAAAGCTTATCGGATGTGTCATAATCCGTTGATACGGTTTCAGGATTTGAATTGACCATGATTACCTCAAATCCTAACTCTTTAAGAGCAAAAGAAGCATGGCAACAGCAATAATCAAATTCTATGCCCTGGCCGATCCTGTTGGGGCCGCCGCCTAATATCATTATCTTTTTCTTTTTGGAAACTTTTGATTCATCTTCAGTCTCATAGGTCGAATAATAATAGGGTGTGTAGGCTTCAAACTCTGCCGCACAAGTATCTACCAATTTAAACGTTGCTTCAACTCCCCTTTCTTTTCTAAAATTTCTCACTGATAATTCATCAGAATCAATTAAATCAGCTATTTGCCTATCACTAAACCCATATTGCTTCACTCTCTTCAGCAAATCTAAATCTATATTCAAATCTTTATTACTTGTGACCTGTGACCTGCCTGTGCCCGCTTGTGCCCGCAAGGGTATAAGGGTATGACTTGTGACTTGAATTTGCTGTTCCAATTCCACAATCTGCTTTATATTATCAATAAACCAGGGGTCTATACCGGTAAGCTGGCTAATATCCTCAACCGTATATCCTTTCTGAACGGCATATTTAATATAAAATATCCGGGAAGCATTGGGCTTTTGTAGCCGCAGCTTGATTTTTTCATCAGATATATGACGGTAATCCAATTTATTATCCAGGCCACTGTGTCCAATTTCCAATCCACGTAAACCTTTCTGCAAGGCCTCCCTAAAAGTTCTTCCTATTGCCATTGTCTCGCCTACTGACTTCATGGAAATTCCTAAAATATCTTCGGCCTCAGGAAATTTCTCAAAAGTAAACCGGGGAATCTTGACTACACAATAATCTATTGTTGGTTCAAAAGAAGCGGGTGTTTCTTTTGTGATATCATTTCGTATTTCATCAAGGGTATAACCCACAGCTAATTTTGCCGCAAACTTAGCAATTGGAAAACCGGTCGCTTTAGAAGCTAAAGCTGATGAACGTGAAACCCTTGGATTCATTTCGATTACTACCATACGGCCATTTTCCGGATTCACTGCAAACTGAATATTTGAACCGCCGGTTTCAACTCCTACTTCCCGGATTATTGCCAGAGCAGCATCCCGCATTTTCTGATATTCTTTATCTGTTAAAGTCTGGGCAGGTGCTACGGTTATAGAATCTCCGGTATGAATACCCATGGGATCAAAATTTTCCATTGAGCAAACTACGACTACATTATCCCTATAGTCTCGCATAACTTCGAGTTCGTATTCTTTCCAGCCAAAAATTGATTCTTCAATTAGGATTTCATTAATCATACTATTCTTTAAACCCAAATCTACTATTTTTTCAAACTCCTCTTGGGTAGTTGCAATTCCTCCACCGGTTCCGCCAAGAGTAAAACTTGGCCTTATAATTACCGGTAAGCCAATTCTCTCAAGGACCTCTCGAGCCTCTTCGATAGAGTATGCGATCCTACTCTTAGGTAAATCCAGTCCGATTTGCCTCATTGCATTTTTAAAATACTGGCGGTCTTCTGCTTTTTTTATGGCATCATAATTTGCGCCTATCATCTGTACGTTATAAGCATCAAGAACACCACGTTCAACAAGCTTAACTGCGGTATTTAAACCGGTTTGGCCTCCCAATGTAGGAAGCAAAGCGTCGGGGCGTTCTTTAATGATAATTCTTTCCAGAATTTCGGGGGTAATAGGCTCGATATAAGTGGCATCGGCAATTTCAGGATCGGTCATTATAGTAGCTGGATTAGAATTAACCAGAACTACCTTAAATCCTTCCTCTCTTAAGGCTTTACAGGCCTGAGTACCGGAATAATCAAACTCACAAGCCTGGCCTATTACGATCGGGCCTGAACCAATAATTAGAATTTTATGTATATCCGTTCGTTTAGGCATAGTTCGGCCCTGCTCGCTACAAGCAATTCTTCTCCATCATTTCAACAAATTCCTTAAATAGATATCGCGCATCGTGAGAACCCGGAGAGGCCTCAGGGTGAAATTGCACTGAGGATACAGGGAAGTTTTTATGTCTCATCCCCTCTAAGGTATTATCGTTGAGATTAATATGTGTAATTTCAATATCTTCTTTATTCAACGAATCTGTATCCACACAGAATCCATGATTTTGCACGGTTATATAAACCTTACCTGATTTTAGATCTTTAACCGGTTGGTTTCCGCCATGATGGCCAAATTTAAGTTTGAAAGTTTTCCCACCCAAGGCCAATCCCAACATCTGATGCCCCAAACAAATGCCAAAAATCGGTAATTTTCCAATTAATTTTTTAACCATTTCAACTACATAGAACACTCCTTGAGGGTCCCCCGGGCCGTTAGAAAGCAACACGCCATCAGGTTTCATCTTTAGAATTTCCTCTGAAGTAGTTTTCGCCGGAACAACAATCACCTGGCAAGAACATCCGGCTAACTCTCTTAAAATATTAAATTTAACGCCGCAGTCAATAACTACAACTTTGTATTTGCCTTCCCCATTCCAATTTTGAATTCTACCAGATGTAACTTCTTTCACTAAATCTCTACCAATCAAACCGGGAGAAGCCTTCGCCTTTTCAATTAAACTTGTCTCATCTAAATCTTCAGTGGAAATAACAGTTTTCATTGTTCCCTGCAGTCTAATATGGCGGGTAAGCGCGCGTGTATCTATACCTGCTATTCCCAAAATATCATTCTCTTTAAGATAAGTGTCGAGGCTTTTCTGTGAACGCCAGTTGCTGGCAATACGGCTGTATTCCTTAACCACAAACCCCTCTACAAATAACCTTTTTGATTCCACATCTTCTGAATTTATGCCATAGTTGCCAATAAGAGGGTAGGTCATAGCAACAATTTGGCCTTTGTAGGAAGGGTCGGTGAGAATTTCTTGATAACCGGTCATACTGGTATTGAAAACCGTTTCACCGAACCTGGTTCCGTTTGCACCGAAAGAATATCCTTCAAAAATTGTCCCGTCTTCTAAAGCTATTTTTGCTATCTTTTCACTTTCCATCAAGAATTGCTTCAGCTTCTTTGCGATAAGCATCCATCACATAAGGAATTCCGGAAACTTTTGCCGCTTCTTCAGTCAAAGTCATAATATCCTTTCTGGAAATTGTGTTTACCCTGAAATTTCTACTTCCAGCCATTAACTGCTGCAAACCAACCTTAATTTTCTGCGAAAAAGTATAGATACCAACGGCTCCCAAAGGAATATCCTTTATATCCTTACCATACTTTTCCTTAAGTTCGGCATATGTAACATAAATTTCTTCAGGGGATTGACCAAATTCCGAAATGGTCTTGGGAAGGTCCTTTGATTCGATCCACCCATGCATATTTTTGCCAACCATACCCGGTATCATTAAGGCTCTACCCATACATACAGCTTTTACATAAGGGGCACCCATAGCAAGCACTTTAAAAATATGGTCTTCTGATGAAAATCCGCCAGCTATAGCTATGTCGGGTACGCGCATTCCCATTTTAGCCAGTTTTTCACAAAACTCATAGGCTAAAGATTGTAAGTAAAAGGTGGGAATGCCCCATTCCTCCATCATTCTCCAGGGGCTCATTCCCGTCCCCCCGGGGGCACCATCAATAGTAAGAAGATCTATTTTTGCTAACGAGGAATATTTGATAGCCATAGCTAATTCTCTCATAGAATAAGCGCCGGTTTTTAAAGTTATACGCTTAAAACCAAGATCTCTTAAACGCTTAACTTCGGCTAAAAATGATTCCTCAGAAACAAACCCCAACCGGGAATGTCTCTCAAATTCTTTAATAGCACCATCCTTAAAGGCCTTCTGGTTAGCAGAAATAGACGGATCAGGGGTTACGATATAACCGCGTTTTTGCAACTCAAGCGCTCTCTCTAAATTCTTAACCTTAATTTCTCCCCCAATACACTTTGCTCCCTGGCCCCATTTTAATTCTATAGTATCTAAGTTGTGCTTTTTTCTTACATATTCAGCCACTCCTAAGCGAGTATCCTCGACATTCATCTGCACAAGAATCTCACCGTAGCCCTCGTGGAATCTTTTATAAACCTCTATACGGTGGTCCATGTCGGGCGCTTTTGTAACCTTACCTTCAGAGTCACACTCAAGTTTAGGATCTATACCGCAAACGTTCTCACCGCAGACAAGAGTTACACCGGAAATAGCTGCCCCAATAGCAAAATGCTCCCAATTTTTACGAGCGATTTCTGTTGAACCTAATGCCCCGGTAAAAATCGGAACTCTCATTTTGTGTTTTATATCCCAGCCATATTCGGTCTCTGTACTAACATCGGGAAACTTTGTTGTATCAGGACTTCCCTCGACCCCTTCTGGCAAACCTTTCGCGCCTAAAGCATACCCTTGAATATTTAAATGCGAATAATCTACAGGATAATCCTTATCCCCACCGGCAGTTACATCTCCAAACGGACCAGGATAAATTACCTCACGGCCCCGGAATGAAGCTTTAAACACCTCGCAATTACCTCTGCACCCATCAACGCAGCGTGAACACAATCCCGACCCCGGCACCACACTCTTAGAACGATTAAACGTTCTGGTTGCATCATTTCCATTTGGCCTTTGTAAATTCATAACATTATCCTCCTTTTATATTTTGTTTTACGCCTATATCCTCCAGGCTATTTTAATTTCTTCATTTCGGATGTAAGAATTATCGCCTCGGCAACTTCGCGCATAGTTTTGCGGCGATCCATACTAAACCTCTGAAGCCTAAAATAAGCTTTCTCTTCTGTTAAACCTTCTTCTCTCATCAAAATTCCTTTAGCTCGTTCAATTCTTTTCCGGTTTTCCAGCTCTTCTTTAATCACCTTACTTTTTACTATCAATTCCGTATTTTCAATAGCTACAGCTGCCTGATTAGCTATAGATGTTAAAATGTCTATTTCTGTTCCTGTAAAGTTATGAGTAGAGGCGGTGTAACAGTTAAGCACACCGATAACCTTTCCTTTAACCGCTAAGGGAACACACAAAAGGGAACAAAGCCCTTCTTTCTTGGCAATACCCCCGTATTTATATTCCTTTTCTTTAGTAACATCTTTAACGGTTATAGGTTTATTTTCTTTTGCGACTTTGCCCGCGATGCCCTCTCCTATTTTTAAAGGTGGTTTCTTGTTATACTCTTCACTAACGCTTTGTGTTGCCCGAATAACAAGTTTATTGCCCTTCTCATCAATAAGCAGCAAAGAGCATATATTAGAACCCATAACCTGTGCAGTTACTACCACTATAAGACGAAGAATATCCTCTAAATATAGATCAGAAGCAATAGCTTTACTTATCTTCGATAAAGCTTTGATTTGTTCTTCGTAAGGTATGCTATTCACGATAGCCTCTTGGTATAATCTCAATAAAATTATACCTGGTTAAACATTCTATCCTTTATAGAATATCTTTAAAATAAAAAAAAAGACGTTCCCTTCCTCTTACCCTATGAGACATGAGAACATCTTTGTTCTTTTTTAACACTAACCTTGTGCTTTTTTATTTATACCATACACCATCTAATAAGTAAAGTAAAAAACTTTCTTAGTAGTGTCAACGCATATACCTTCTTTTTGTAAAACTTTTAATACTTATAGCTTACCGGAACGCAATATAGCGATAATCAACCACAGCCCCATCATCCCGGCCACAACAAACCCAATCACACCTAACACCGGAAAACCAAACAATATAGGGCCTTTATCAGTCTGCATTATGATAGATGAGCCTATAATTAATGCCGCGATGACCAGGCTGAAAGCAATTCTATTACTGACTTTATCAAATACATGGATTAAATTTTCCAACCCTCTATGCTCAAATTCTATATGCAGAGTCCCTTTTTTCATTTTGTTAAGAATTATCGTTAAATCTCTAGGTAATAAATTCGTAAGAATGTAGAGCCCCTTTAAAAATCCTTTTACACCCTTTGCTATGT